>CACXEB010000300.1 GCA_902766515.1 uncultured Eubacteriales bacterium | reverse complement strand
GTGGCGCGCATGATCTTCAGCGGCCTGGAGCACATGGGCCAGCCGCCGTTCAAAAAGGTGGTCATCCACGGCCTGGTGCGCGACTCCCAGGGTCGCAAGATGTCCAAATCCCTGGGCAACGGCGTCGACCCGCTCGAGATCATCGACAAGTACGGCGCGGACGCGCTCAGGTTCTCCCTGTGCATGGGCATCTCCGCCGGCAACGACACCCGCTACTCGGACGAGAAGGTGGAAATGGCCCGCAACTTCGCCAACAAGGTGTGGAACGCCTCCCGCTTCGTGCTGATGAACATGGACAAGCCCGAGACGCTGGAGGGCAAGGCGCTGACCCTACCGGACAAGTGGATCCTGACCCGGTACGCCCTCGCCGTGCGCGAGGTGACCGACGCGATGGAGAACGCGGAGTACGGCCTGGCCACCCAGAAGCTGTATGACTTTATCTGGAGCGAGTTCTGCGACTGGTACATCGAGCTGGCCAAGTCCGGCCTGATGGGTGACGACCCGGACCGCAAGGCCGCGACGCAGGCGGTGCTGCTCAAGGTGCTGTCCGGCCTGCTCCGGCTGCTGCACCCCTTCATGCCCTTCCTGACGGAAGAGATCTACGGCCGCCTGCCGGGCCAGGAAGGCGCGTCCTGCATGCTGGCCGAATGGCCCGCGGCGGAAGACGATGGCTTTGAGGCCGAAGCGGCCCGGATGGAGGGCATCATGGACATGGTGCGCGTCATCCGCAACCAGCGCGCCGAGCTGAACGTGCAGGCCGGCCACCGCGCCCGCCTGATGCTGCGCGCCGCCGAGGGCTGGCGCGATGCCCTGGCCGGGGCGGAAGCGTACTTCCAGCGCCTGGCCAGCGTGTCGACCATGGAGATCCTGGACGCGGGCGTGAAGCCCGAGGGCAAGCTGGTCAGCGCGGTGTGCGAGGCCGGCGAGCTGTTCATCCCGCTGGGCGACCTGGTGGACCTGGCGCTTGAAAAGGCGCGCCTGGAGAAGGAGCGCAAGAACCTGGAGGGCGAGATCGCCCGCTCCGAGGGCAAGCTCGGCAACGCGGGCTTCACGGCCAAAGCGCCGGCTGCCCTGGTGGAAGCGGAGCGCGCCAAGCTGGAAAAGAACCGGCAGATGCTCGGGACGCTGATTCGGCGCATCGCCGAAATGGACTGATCATGGCGGATTATTACCATCAGCCGGTGCTGCTGGATGAGGTGCTCGAATGCCTGGATCCCCAGCCGGGACAGGTGTTCGCGGACGGGACCCTGGGCGGCGGAGGGCACGCGGAAGCGGTGCTCCGCCGCCTCGGGGAGACCGGCACCCTCTACGGCATCGACCGGGACGAAGCGGCGATCCGGGCCGCGGGGGAGCGCCTGCGCGCTTTCCCCGGCTTCCGCGCGCTTCGCGGAAACTTTCACGATATCCACGCGCTCCTGCCGGAGGGCGTGCTGCTGGACGGCGGCCTGCTGGACCTGGGCGTGTCGTCCTATCAGCTCGACACGCCGGAGAGGGGCTTTTCCTATCATGAGGAGGCGCCGCTGGACATGCGCATGGACCAGCGGCAGCCCGAAACCGCGGCGGACTGGCTGAACCGGACGCCGGAGGCGGACATCCGCCAGGCCCTGTACGATTACGGGGATGAGCGCTGGGCGGCGCGGATCGCGCAGAAGATCATCGAACGCCGGCAGCGGCAGCCGCTGGCGACCACCATGGACCTGGTGGCCTGCGTGGACGCCGCCATCCCGAAGGCCGTGCGCCGCAAGGACGACGGGCATCCGGCCCGGCGGACCTTCCAGGCCGTGCGCATCGCCGTCAACGACGAGCTGGCCCCCCTGCAGCAGGCGCTCAACGACTGGGTGCTGCGGCTGAAGCCCGGCGGACGCCTCTGCGTGCTGACCTTCCATTCGATCGAGGACCGCCTCGTCAAGACGGCCTTCCGGAAGATGCAGCATCCCTGCGTCTGCCCGCCGAAGGCGCCCGTCTGCACCTGCGGGCGGAAGCCGATCGCCCGGGTGCTGTACGGCGGGGCGGTCAAGCCCTCCGCCGAAGAGGTCGCCGCCAACAGCCGCGCCCATTCCGCCCTGCTCAGGGCCGTGGAGCGCGTCTGACCGGGACCGGAAAGGATCTGAAACGCCATGCCGCTTGAGATTGTCCGCAACGATATCACCAGAATGAAAGTGGACGCCATCGTCAACGCCGCCAACAACACGCTGCTGGGCGGGGGCGGGGTCGATGGGGCCATCCACCGCGCCGCGGGGCCGGAGCTCCTGGCGGAGTGCCGGACCCTGGGCGGCTGTGAGACGGGCGATGCCAAGGTGACCCGGGGATACCGCCTGCCCTGCCGGATCGTCATCCATACGGTCGGCCCGGTCTGGATGGGCGGCCGGCACGGAGAGCGGGAGCAGCTCATGTCCTGCTACCGCCGGTCGCTGGCGCTGGCCGCGGAGTACGCGTGCGAGACCGTCGCCTTCCCGCTGATCTCCACCGGGGCTTACGGCTATCCGAAGGAAGAGGCCCTGGCCGCGGCGACGGAGACCATCCGCGCTTTCCTGTCGGACCATGACATGACCGTATACCTTGTGGTCTTTGACCGCGGGTCGCTCATGATCAGCCGGCAGCAGTACGCGAGCATCCGGGAATACATCGACGACGCCTATGTGGGGCCGGACTTCGATCAGCGGCAGATGGCGCGGCGCGTGTCCAATCGTCCGCCCGCCGCGATCCTCGACGGGGTGAAGTATGATGCCGCGCCGGTGGCAGCGCCCCGGCCGCACCGGCCGAGGCGGGAAAAGTCCGTCATCGTGTCGGCCGAGGAATCCCTCGATGATTACCTCCGGCAGCAGGACGTGGGCTTCCGGGACATGCTGCTGCGCCGGATCGACGAGAGCGGCATGACGGACGCGGAATGCTACAAGCGGGCCAACGTGGACCGCAAGCTGTTCAGCAAGATCAAAAACCAGCCGGAATACCGGCCCGGCAAGGCGATGGTACTGGCGTTTGCCGTGGCGCTGCGCCTGCCGCTCAGCGATACGAAGGACCTGCTGCAAAGGGCGGGCTACTCCCTGACCCACAGCAGCCGGTTTGACCTGATCGTGGAGTACTTTATCGTCAACGGGCGCTATGACGTCTTTGAAATCAACGAAGCCCTGTTCTCCTTTGATGAGCGGCTGCTGGGCTCGGTCAACTGACCGATGTGAGGGAAAGCGAAGGACAACGGGGCGTTGCAATGCTTTTCAGGGAACGAGTGATATTCCATTTGTCGCCTCCCGGGCGACCAAATTGCCCTCCTTCTTTGATATGATCTGTTTGCGGACGGGGAAAGGACCCGCCGGCGATCATCAAAAGGGAGGGCATTCTCATGAAAAAGAATCTGACGGAAATGGTGTTCATTCTGGATAAAAGCGGTTCCATGGCAGGGCTGGAGGCGGATACGATCGGCGGCTTCAACGGCATGATCGAGCGCCAGCGGAAGCAGGAGGGCGAGGCGTACGTTTCCACGGTGCTGTTCTCCAACAGCAGCCGGGTCATCCATGACCGGGTGGAACTGCGGCGGATCGAGCCGATGACGGAGCGGGACTATTGCGTGGGCGGCAGCACGGCCCTGATCGACGCGATCGGGGACGCGATCCACCACATCGGAAACGTGCACAAGTACGCCCGCCCGGAGGATGTGCCGGAGCACACGGTTTTCGTCATCATGACGGACGGCATGGAAAACGCCTCGCACCGCTACGGCAGCGACGATGTCAAGCGGATGATCCGGCGCCAGAAGGAGAAGTACGGCTGGGAATTCCTGTTCCTGGGCGCGAACATCGACGCCGTGGAAACGGCGGCGCGGTATGGTATCATGGAGGACCGGGCGGTCACCTTCACCAATGATGCCCGGGGCCAGCGCGTCAACTACGAGGCGGTGAGCTGCGCCATGAGCAGCGTGCGCTGCGGCGCGCCGCTTTCAAGGTCGTGGAAAGCGGAAATCGAAGAGGATCACAAGGCGCGCAGGCGCGATTGAAACACAAGGAGAGGAACGGAAATGAGAAACATCTGGCGGGACGGCGTCCTGGGCGTGGTGACCGGCGACGCGCTGGGCTGCCCGGTCCAGTTCCGGTCGCGGGAAGCGGTTGCCAAGGATCCCGTCACCGGCATGCGCGGGCACGGGACGTTTGACCTGCCGGCCGGGTCCTGGACGGACGACAGCAGCCTGACGCTCGCGCTGCTGGACAGCATCCGGCGGACGCACGGGATCGACCTGAAGGATATTATGGCCAATTTTGTCCGGTGGCTGTACCACGGCGCGTTCACGCCCTACGGCACCGCCTATGACATCGGCTTCGGCACTCAGGACGCCATCCGGCGCTACCGGCTCGACGGCGATCCGCTGCGCTGCGGAGGCCGGAGCGAGGACAACAACGGCAACGGCAGCCTGATGCGCATCCTGCCCGCCTGCCTGTACTGCGCGGAGCAGGGGCTGGACGACGGCGAGACCGTCCGGATCATCCACGAAGTCGGCAGCCTGACGCATGGCCACCTGCGGGCTAACATTGCCTGCGGCCTGTACGGCTTCATGGTGAAGGCCATCCTCGGGGAGGACGGAGATCTCCCGGTCCGGCTGCAGGCCGGCCTGGACCGCGGCTTTGCCTGGTATGACGCCCGGCAGGACGCGGCGGAGGAGCTCCGGTACTTCGTGAGCCTGCGCGACCTGGGGGCGTTTGCCCGGACGCCTGCGGACCAGATCGAGAGCACCGGCTACGTGGTGGATACCCTGGAGGCGGCCGTCTGGTCACTCATCACCACGGACAGCTATGAGCACGCGCTGCTGAAGGCGGTCAACCTGGGCCTTGATACCGACACGGTCGGCGCGGTCGCCGGCGGCCTGGCCGGCCTGTACTACGGCGCCGACGCCATCCCCGCCGCCTGGCTGGACGCGCTGCAGCGCCGGGCATGGATCGAATCGCTGTGCACTGGGGAAAAGCCTGCTTCCGATGAATGATCCTGCTTTCAGTATGAAAACGCCGCCGCCGCGGCCCTTCGAAGGGCTGCGGCGGCGGTATCGTTCTGCGCCTGACTGGTGCTTATTCCTCCGGCCCGGTGCCGTTGAGGCGCTCGAGAAGGTCGGATACCAGGATGAAGATGTACCCGGAGGGGTCCTTCGGATCGCCATCGGGTTCCGTCATGATATCGGCGTACAGGTCCGTATAGCCCGGACTGGTGAGGTCGCTGTCATCGGTGTTGTAGGCGGAGCGGCGGACCCCGGTTGACTTCGGGATACAGAAGGCGAGGCCGTCGTAATCGGCGGGCACCCGGAAGGTGAAAATCGTTTCGGTGCTGGCGTTGACTGACGTGTAGGTCCGGCCGTCCCGCTGCTCGCGGTGGAATGAAAACAGACCGCCGGTATTTCGTTCGTCCTCTTTGACCAGGATCCGGGAGGTCTTCCCTTTCCACGTGATCCGCGACTCAATGAAGCCGGAATCCGTGGCCTGGCCGACGCTCAGGGGCTTCGCGTTATCGTAGCGGGAAAAGTTCAGGAAGGCGGTGCCGGTGTACCGGTCAAACGGTTCCACCTTGAGGGCGCCGTACTGCACGGAGGAGACGATATCGCGCTCTTCGCCGTTGTAATAGTATTGCAGGACCGCGGCGCAGTTGAATACCACGGTGATTTCGACAAAGCCGCCGGAGCGGAGCTTCATTTCCCCGCCGAGGGGTTCCGCCTCTGCCCTGACAATGGTGACCGTCGCGTCAAACAGGGCCGGGTCCCGGGTATAGCCCCGCTTCTCCAGCTCTTCGACAGGGCTGCGCGTGTTGAGGATCCAGGAGCGCTGGACGGTGAACCATGGATCCGTTGAGTAGGAAAACTGTTTCCATTCGTCATAGGCCATGCCGTCCGGCGGGATCTCCGGCCCGTGCATCCGGACCGTCTCGTCCGTGGCGGCCGGGGTATCCGAAGCGCGGCAGCCGCCCGGGATGCAGAGGGCGGCCAGGAGCGCGAGGAGAACAAATGCTTTCATTGCGGTCCTTACCATGGCGCGCCCTCCCCGTAACCGGTCGATTCACCGTTGGTGACGTACTGGAATGAGCTGGACCGGTCGTTGCCATAGCTGCCGGACTCCAGCTCCTGCTTCTGCTTGCGGAGCTGGTCGTTCAGGCTTTGCTGCCGCTGCATCTCGTCGCCTTCTCCCTCATCCGGCTGCTGCTGGCTTGCCGACCCGCTTTCCTGCTGCTCCTGCTGCTGCTCCTCCTGCCTGCTTTCGCCGTCCTGCGGCGGCTTCCCGCCTCCGCCGGCCGGGGGCGGCGGGGCGGCAGTGAGCTCACGGATCAAGTCGTCGATGTCCCGCTTCAGCTTTTCTGCCTCCTCGCTGTGCCCGTCCCACCTGTCGGCTGCCTCGCAGGCGCAGCCGTGCTCCGTCAGCACGGCGCGGGCGGCGTACAGCGCCTCGAGCGCCGCCTTGACCGCCTCGGGGTCCTGCCGGTCGAGGGTGTCGAAGGGAAAGGTGTGCAGCATCGCCAGGGCCAGGTTGATGCGGACGCTGCATTCCTTTTCCTCTGCCGGCGGGTTTTTCCGGAGCGCCGCGGAAAACAGGGCGACTGCCCGCGGATAGTCCTCCTGCAGGTAGGCGACGTTGCCCAGGTTATAGGGCACGGTGTAGTTGTCCCCCAGCTCCAGCGGGAGCAGCAGCTTTTCGGGGTACTCCGAATAATTGCCGTTGGCATAGCTGCGCAGGAATACCTTGTTGATCACGCTGCGGAAGACCATCAGGAAGCCGACGGCGGCCACGAGGATCAGCGCCGTATGCACGATGATCCACAGCGTTTGACGCCCGTCCGGGCGTTTCTTTTTTCCGTTCATAGCAGGCTACCCCTGCGGATCAGGCGGAACAGGCAGCCTGCCAGGATCAGCGCCAGGATCCGCGCGAAATAATAGTAGGTTTCCTTCCAGCCGGTCCGGTCGCCGTTCTTCAGGGAGGTGTTCAGGCTCAGGCGGCGGATCCGGTTCAGGACCTGGTCAAGCTGCAGCGTCTCTTTCCGCTCGCGGTGAAGATAGCTGACGCCCAGGTCCTTCGCGATGGATTTCAGGTTGGCTTCGTCGATCACGGACCGCGCGTCCGTCCTCCGCGTGGTATCCCGGAGATACCCGATCCCCGGATACTGCATCCTTCCGCCGTCGGCCGTCCCGTAGCCCAGGACCGCGCCCTGGTCGATGCCGCCCTCCAGGTCGTTGAACCGCATCAGGGACAGCCCGTTGGTGATCTCCCCGTCGCTGAACAGGAAGACGATGGTCTTCCGGGCACCTTCCTTCTCCTTGGAGGCCTTGATCATCGAGGCCAGCGTATCGTGCACGATGTTGGGGGAGGATCCCTCCGCGATCGCGTAGGAGGGCGGGTCGATGGCGTCCATGCAGTCCTGGACGACGGTGATGTTCCGGATGTACGGGGCCATGACCTGCGCGCCGTTGTCAAACCGGACCAGGGAGAAGCTGCTGCCCGGCAGGGCGGTGATGATACGGTTCACGTCCGCCCGGACGCCGTCCATCCGCTGCTCCTGCCCGTCAAAGTCCTCCGCCCACATGCTGATGGTGGTATCGACCGCGAAGCACACGTCCAGGTTGGTGGTGCGGATATCCATGCTGCGGTCGACACGCATCGGGCGGATCCCGATCAGCACGGCGCAGGCGGCCGAGGCGGCGAATACGGCTGCCGCCGCCGCGATTTTCCGGGCGGGCCAGGCACGGAACAGCCGGCCGTTTTTGATCAGCAGGAAGAGGAGCGCGGCGAGCGCCACGCCGAGACCGGTGAACAGGAGGACGCGCCATCCCTCCGGCCGGTCCATGTCCTGCATGGCGATGACGGTCTTTGAAACGGTCTTTTCCCGTTTCCGGATCTCTTCCAGGATCTCCGCCGGGCCGGCGCTCCCGCCCAGGTCGAAGAACATCCCGCCGGTGGCTTCCGCCGCCGCCTTCAGCCCGTCCTTGGCCAGGCCGGTCTCCGCTTCGGTGTCCGCGGCTTCCACCGCCGGATAGATGCCGTACACGACGACGTCGTTGTACGCGCACATCCGCGCCGCTTCGGCCAGGGTGGTCAGGGGCTCCCCGACGCACTGCGGGAGGTTGTCCGTGACCAGCAGGATGATGCGGGGACGGGGCTGCGTGTACAGCTCCGGAAAGCTGAACAGGCAGGACGCCAGGCCTTCGCTGACGATGGATGTGCCCTTGACCTCATAGCCCGCGGTGGTCCCGCGGTCAAAGGCGGACAGGACGGCGTTCAGCGCTTCGTAGCGGGCCCGCCTGCTTTCCGGGATCTCATGGACAAAGCTGTAGACGTCGGTGTAATCGCGCCGGAACTCGTCCGCCGCGCTGAAGTATGCCGCCAGCTCGTCCAGGCGCTGCAGCAGGAAGCGGTAATCGTCCGTGACGGGCACGTACTGCATGCTGGAGGTGTTGAACAGGGAAATGCCGATCTGGTCGCCTTCCAGCGCCGGGACCATATCGCGGAACTCTTCCACGAAGCCGGCCACACCCTGGCAGCTCGAAGCGGAAACGTCCATGCAGAGAAAGATGTCCTTGGCGTCGATCTCCTCCTGGACGGTATTGCTTTCATAGGGCCGGGCCGCCAGGAGGACGGCCGCCGCCAGGCTGGCGATGAGGCCGGCGGTCAGCGCCGTTCTGTACAGCAGGCTTTCCAGCTTCTTCCTCCTGTAGGCGGGCAGCGCCCGGAAGCGCGCTGTGTTGGCGGCGCGGAGCCGGGCGCGCCGGACGCGCTTTCGCCGCAGGACCAGCGCTGTGATGACCAGGGCCGCCGTCACGGCCAGCCCCAGGATGATCCATTCCGGGGCGAAAAACTTCATTGCCATAGGCTGATCAGTTCCTTACTTTTCCGGATCATTTGTTCCACGTCGGCCGCGGAGAGGCGGGCAAACTCCGGCACGTACATCTCCCCGACGAGGTTTGCGAGCGCCTGGTAACGGGTCTGCTTCAGCTCCGAATGCACCATGTGGATCAAGGGCTGGCCCGTGACCGCCTGGGCGAACAGCCGGACCTCCCGGCTCAGCGCCTGGTGGGCCGCCCGGCAGTCGAGATCGCCGCTGCTGAACTGCGACCCGATCCGCTCCACGCGCCGCAGGTACCGCCTGCGCAGCAGGGAAAGCCGCCGTTTGGCGGGCAGGAGGGCTATGAGCCGGTCCAGCCGGATCCCCTTTTTCCTAAGATGCCGTATGGCCAGCCAGGCCAGCCCGGCCGCCAGGATCAGGCCGATCCCGAGCAGGAGCCAGAACCGTTCAAAATCGAACGGCGCCTGCAGAAACACGGAATATCTCATGCTACCGGACTCCTCTCCTGCGTCGGAAAAGCTCCGAGAGGGCGTCGATGATCTCTTCCTCCCTGCTGAGACTGTGGAAAAACACGCGGTAGGGGGCTGTGACCCGTTCGGCCTGCCCGTCCATCCGGAGGCGCAGCTCCACTTCCTCCCGGTGCAGGGCGGCGTCCATGGCCAGGAAGGGATCCTCGAAGCGGTCCGCCTGCAGGTCGAACACGTCCGGGCTTGTCAGGAAAGCGTCCTCCAGCTTGAAAATATACACGTCGTTGTGGTAGATCATCCGCTGGACCAGCGCCTCGTCGATGGATGCCAGGCCCTCGCTGTCGGTGATGACGACCATCACCATGTGCCGGACCCAGGCCGCTGACACGTCCTCCAGGAGGGCGGCCAGGCTGTGCTTCGGCTCGCCGCGCAGCAGCGCCTTCTGGTACTCGGACAGCAGCTGCTCCAGGTGTGCCGCGCCGGACAGGAAGCCCGTGCGGATGTCCCCGTCCGCGCCGCTGAAGGTCAGGGCATAGTTGGTTCCCTGCTTATCGAACAGGTAGGCGCAGACGCCCAGGGTCATCAGGGCCAGCTGATCCTTGGGCTCCCCGGCCGGGGTGTCCCCGCGCATCTTGCTGCCGGTATCGCAGACGAAGATCACCTGGTGCTTCCGGTCGGCAAAATAGCGGCGCACCAGCGTCTTGCCGGTCCGCGAGGAGGATTTCCAGTCGATGTCGCTGATCTCGTCCCCGTAGCGGTATTCCCGCAGGTCGTTGAAGTCCAGGCTGCGCCCGTGCTGCAGGGAGCTGTAGTCCCCTTCCAGCAGGTCGGAGGTTTTCCGCTTCGTATACAGCGCGGCGACCCGCCGCACCCTGTCCAGGTAATCGATGTTGAGGTTCATGGCGCAGGTACCGCGTTCACGATGCTGTCGATGATCTGCTCGACGTCCACATGGTCGGCCACCGCTGCGTAGTTCAGCCCGATCCGGTGCCGGAGGATCTGGTGGCTCATCGTTTTCACGTCGTCCGGCGTCGCGTAGTCCCGGCCGTTCACGAGGGCCATGGCCTTGGCGATCCGCAGGAAGTTGATCGTGGCGCGCGGGCTGGCCCCGATGCGGATGTACCGGGCCATCTCGGGCGGCAGCGTACCTGCGGGCTTGCGGGTGGCTTCCACGATCCGGATGATGTAGTTCCGGACGGCGCGGTCCGCGTAGACCTGCTCCGCGATCTCCTGCACCCGGTCCACCTGCTCGATGGTCAGCACCGGCTCCTTCTTCCCGGAGAACGCGCCGCTTTCGGTGCGGCTGAGGATCTCCAGCTCCTCTTCGGGGGAGGGATAGGAGATGGTCTCCTTGATCATGAAGCGGTCCGTCTGGGCCTCGGAGAGCGGGTAGGTCCCCTCCTGCTCGATGGGGTTCTGAGTGGCGATCACGATGAAGATGTCCTTGGGCATCCGGTAGGTGATGCCGCCGATGGTGACCTGTTTTTCCTGCATCGCTTCCAGCATGGCGCTCTGGGTTTTCGCGCTGGAACGGTTGATTTCGTCCAGCAGGACAAAGTTGGCAAAGACCGGGCCGAAGATTGTTTCAAACTTGCCGGTCTCCTGGCGGTAGATCTGGGTGCCGATGATGTCGCTGGGCAGCAGGTCCGGCGTGCACTGGATGCGGGAAAACTGCCCGCTGACGGCGTCGGAAATCGCCTTGGCCGCCGTCGTCTTTGCCAGGCCGGGCACGGATTCCAGCAGGATGTGGCCGTCGGCGATGATCGCCGTGATCAGCGACAGCTCCAGCTGCTTCTGGCCGACCACGCGCTCCTCGTAGTACGCCTGCAGTTTCCGGATGACGTCCTGTGAAAACTCGAAATCTTCCTGGGAGATATGCTGTTCTGCCATCGTTTGTGATCCTTTCCGTTATTTGGTGAAACCGCATGCCTATACTACCCGAAAGGCGTCGGTGTGTCAAGGATGTTCTGCATTTGCAAGGGAGACTGGCATTCCTTTTAGACTATCTGCAACTCCCCCTCATTGCCCCTGAACCCAGACAGGCTGGCAATGAGATCCGTCTTGGTTCGACTGACGGGCGAAAGGAGTGGGGCGAATGGCTGATGGATTGATGGATTCACAGACAATGATCGCAGAGATACGGAATATCATGCAAAGGGCCAGAAGCAATGTCGCCAGGCAGATCAATAACGAACTGCTTACGACGTACTGGAATACCGGCAGAATCATTGTTGAGCATGAACAGAATAATAACGATCGTGCGGCGTATGGTCAGGAAACGCTGCGGCAATTGTCCAGGACTTTGACGAAGGAATTCGAAAAGGCTTTTCTGTCTCTAACCTTCAGTTCATGAGACGGTTTTATCAGACGTATCAAATTCAACAGACGGTGTCTGCTAAATTAACCTGGTCACACTATTGTGAACTGCTGATCATCTCCGATCCTGACAGAAGAAGCTTTAATGCGTTTCACGTGAACAGCGACGCTCCGCTTTTTTTCGTCCGGCTGCTGCCATCCTGTTTTTGATCTGCGTATATACAGTTGCAGGCGGTCAAAAGTCTGCGGTTTCAAAAGCAGGCGGCTGCGCGCGGGCCGCTGGCGCGATAATCAAGATGAAGGAGGGAGAGGACCAGCAGCATGGTAAACACAAACCAGAAAACGCAGCTGACAGATGCACGTACCCAGCGGATCAACACGGGCATCCTCTTCGAAATCCTGACCAGCGAATGGCGCAGTTACCGCGCGGAGCAGGAGCAGAGAAATCGCCAGCTCGAGTACCCCGGAGAGCGTGACCGTCAGCAGGCCGCACGTCTGCTGATGGAAGCGTAAATCCAAAAAAGCCCGGCAGGCTTCACGGCCCGCCGGGGCTTTTTTTGTGCCGGTCATTGAAACCGCCGGTGCGGTGTGGTATATTCACTGGAGGGCCTGTTTGGCCGTTTTTGAAGCCGGCGATGCATGCCAAAGGAGGATAAGCTGCTATGGAAACCAATCGCCTGATCCTGCGCCGCTGGGAGGACGGGGACGCGGAGGACCTGTACCGGTACGCGAGCGACCCGGACGTGGGGCCGATCGCGGGATGGCCGCCGCACCGGGACGTTGAGGAAAGCCGGCGCGTGATCCGCGACGTGCTGAGCGTGCCGGAGACGTACGCGATCTGCCTGAAGGAGGACGGCCGGGCCATCGGCGCGGTCTCGCTCAAGCTGAAGGGGCATACGGATATGACCGACCGGGACGATGAGTGCGAGCTCGGCTACTGGCTGGGGAAGCCCTTCTGGGGCCGGGGCATCATGCCGGAGGCGGCGGGGGAGCTGGTCCGCCGCGCCTTTGAGGACCTGGGCATGGCGAGGGTCTGGTGCGGCTATTATGAGGGCAACGTAAAGTCGAGGCGCGTCCAGGAAAAGCTCGGGTTCCGGTTTGAGTGGCGCACGGAAAGCGTGGAGGTGCCGCTGATGCACGAGACCCGGACGGGCTACGTCAGCAGCCTCACCCGGGAGCAGTGGCAGCGGGATCAGGGTTCGTCGAAGATGCTCCGTAAATAGGGATAGAGCGCGGTGCCGCGGCCCTTTTCGCGCCAGAGCGTCCAGGCCGGGCT
>CACXEB010000299.1 GCA_902766515.1 uncultured Eubacteriales bacterium | reverse complement strand
GGGTGCGGCCGCCTCCATCCCTTCCTGAGCCGCGAAGCGAGCGAAGGATCCAATCAGCGGAAAAGACTACAGACATTTCCGGCATCCATCAACGCACCACGGGTTAATACGATCAGCCACTGCCGCTTTCCAACTGTACCCATGTGCTGCAGAACAGATCCTTCGCTATCCGCTGCGCGGATGCTCAGGATGACAGTGCTTATTGGATTATGGATTGAATAATGTGTCTGCGTCAGTTTTGCGGCTGATCACTGGGGATGTCGTCCCTCCCGCGGCGTCCGAATCGCACCAAACGCTTGCAACTACAAACATTACCGAGCCCAACAAATTCTGTCATCCTGAGCCGCGAAGCGAGCGAAGGATCCAATCAGCAGGAAGGCCTGCTGACAACAGTGTCGATCACGAACGCGTCACGGGTTGATACAATCAGCCCATTGCCGCTTTCCAACTCCCCCCACCCCCGCTTCAAGTACATTACGGAAGGACCTCCACCATGAATCTGCATTATGTACTCTTTTACCTCGGTTCCCTCGTCGTCTCCCTCTGCCTCTTCTTCTTCATGAACCGCGGGCGTGAGGACGTCTTCCCCAAGAAGTGCCTGCTGATCGGCGGGCTGGGGACGGTCCTGGGCCTCGTGGGCGCGAAGCTGGTGTATTACCTCGCCAAGATCGATTTCATGCTGATGAACGGCTGGCTCCGGTCGCTGGTGGACACCAGCACGGGCACCTTCAGCTACTACGGCGGCGTCGCCGGCTTCTGCCTGGGCGTCGTCCTCGCCGCCCGCATCACCCATGAAAAGCCGGTCGCGCTGCTCGACGCCTTTGCGCCGGCGGGCCTGCTGCTGGCGGCGCTCGCCCGGTTCGGCGAGGGGCTGCTGGATGGCGTGGGCATCCGGGACATGCTGTACTGGGAGCATCCGGAGCAGTGCTTCTTTCCCCTGGCGGTCACCAACGAATGGGGCGATTGGCTGTACGCCATCTTCATGCTCGAGGGGCTGCTCACCCTGGGCGTGCTCGCCCTCTGCCTCACGGTACTGAAAAAGCAGCGCTTCCTGCGCTCGCTGTTCTACCTGTGCCTGATCCAGGTCCTCTGCGAGAGCCTGCGCGATGACAGCTTCTCCTGGCTGTTCGTGAAGGTGGAGCAGTTGCTCTGCATGCTCGCGGTGGCCGGCGTGCTGTTCGTCTACTGCCTGAAGACCCCGGGCGTCCGGTACCGCTGGGTACCCTTCCTGGTCTGCTTCCCGATCGCGGGCGTCTTCGTCGTGCTGGAGTTCGTGTTCAACGGCAAGCTCCATATGAATCACACCCTGTGCTACGGCATCATGATCGCGGGCCTTGCGGCGCTCGGCGTGATCGAGTTCCGGACCTTCAGGCGGATGGAAGCCCACCGGCCCGTGAAAGCGTGACGCGCGCATGATCGGACTTGGAACGATCATCAACGCCGCGGCAATCGTCGCCGGCGGCCTGGCAGGCCACCTGACCGGCAGGCTGTTCCGCCGGGAAGAGCAGCAGGACGCCCTGACCAAAGCCTGCGGCATCAGCACGCTGTTCATCGCCATCGCCGGCGCGATGCAGGGCATGCTGAAGATCGAAGGGACCGCGCTCGTCAGCGGCAAAGCCATGCTGGTGGTCCTCTGCCTGGCGATCGGCACGATGATCGGCGAGCTGATCGGCATCGAAAAAGCGTTCGAGCGCTTCGGCGAATGGCTCAAGCAGAAGTCCGGGAACGGCGGCGACAGGCAGTTTGTCAACGCCTTCGTCACCGCGTCGCTCACGGTCTGCATCGGCGCCATGGCGATCGTCGGCGCCATCCAGGACGGCATCCTGGGCGATTATTCCACGCTGTCGGTCAAGGCGGTGCTGGACTTCATCATCGTCGCCGTGATGACCTCCTCCATGGGCAAGGGCTGCGCGTTTTCCGCCATTCCGGTGCTGATCCTCGAGGGCGGCGTCACCCTGCTCGCCCGGCTCGTCTCCCCCATCATGACCGACCTGGCGATCGCGTACCTCTCCCTGATCGGGTCCGTCCTGATCTTCTGCGTCGGCGTGAACCTGGTCTGGGGCAAAAAGCTGCGGGTCGCCAACATGCTGCCCGCCGTGCTGCTCGCAATCCTGGCCGCCTACATCCCCTTATCTTTCTGATTCCATCCCGGAGGAACTGCCAATGGACTACGCGAAGCTGTTCGACGCCATGCATCCCGGTTTCTTTGAGAGCCCGGGCATCCGGAACCTGGACGAAGGCGACGTGTTTGAAGAGCTGGTCATGGACCTGCGGACTAAGACGCCCGTCCCCGCGCCGCACGCCTGCCCCGGGCAGTTTACCTTCGGGGTCTATGGCGGCGATATCGGCCCGCTGCGCGAAGCCGTCGCCCTCGTCGACGATGACTGGGTGCAGTACTTTCACGCGCGGGACAGGGTGTTCTGCGCCTTCGACGGGGACAGGATCGCCGCTTTCTGCATCCTGAGCGACTGGGGGACGCACGGCGGCCTGCGCATCGGCGGTCCCGGCTGCGTCGGCACCGTCCCCGCCTTCCGCCGCCGGGGCATCGGCCTCGAAATGGTCCGCTGCGCGACGGTCATCCTGCAGGAATCAGGCTTTGACCTGTCCTGGATCCATTTCACCCACGTCGGCCGCTGGTATGAGCGCCTCGGCTACCGCCCCGTCCTCCAATGGAACCGCAGCGGATGGCTGGACCTCCATGCGGAAGCGGACTAACGCACGGACACCGGTCCCAAAACGCATAGAACACTTTCTGCCCCCGATTTCGCGTACAGGCGTACATTGAAAGAACCGAGAAACCGCTTGACACACAAGCGGTTTTTGCTTACACTATCCGATTGACAGGAGGTGTCGAAATGATGAAGAGAATGTGCTGCTTACTGCTGACGATGTGCCTGCTGGCGGCCTGCGCCGCCGCCCCGGCGGAAAGCCCGGCGCTGACCGACGGCGAACAGAAAGCGCTGGATCTTCTGGCGCAGGAGCTGGAAAAGGACGCGGACCGGCAGATCGCCGCGTTCGGCGAAGTCACCGATCTGTATGATGAGCTGCCGGCGTCCACCGCCGCGGATACGGACAGCTTTCCCGAGAAATTTGACCTGCGGGACCGGGGCATCCTGACCCCGGTGAAATCCCAGAGCCCCTGGGGCACGTGCTGGACCTTCGGCACCTCGGGGGCCTGCGAAACCAGCCTGCTGAGCATGCTGGGCCTGACCGCGGACGAATATCGTGAGAAATTCGGTGTGGATATGGACGTTTCCGAGCGACACCTGGCCTGGTTCACCGCCATTCCGCTGCCGGAAGTGTCCGCGTACCCGGAAGGCGAATATCCGTATGACGTTTCCCAAGCCGGAGAGGGATGCCACCCCCGGGAGGGGCGGCATCCCCTCGATATCGGCGGCACCTATCTGCTGTCCGCCTCCAGCCTGGCGTCCGGGCTCGGCATCGTCGCCGAAAGCATCGCGCCGTACCGGAGCAACGATGAGCTCAGCCCGGGAGAAGACCTCGAGCAAGGCGACTGGTCCCTGCCGGAAGAGTACCGTTTCATCCAGAGCTTTCAGCTGAAGAACACCAACGTGCTGCCATCCCCAGCCGGGAAAGGCGAGGACGGAAACTACACCTACCGCCCGGAGGGAACCGCCGCCATCAAGCGGGAGCTGATCAAAGGCCGCGCCGTGGCCGCCGCCTACAAGTCAGGCAGTCAATCGGAGCAGCCGGATCCGCCCAGGGAAGTGCTGAGGGTCAACTATGAGAACATGGTGCTTTTCATGGACCTGAGCGACGAAGACAAGGAGACCCTTATCCAGATCATGACCGGCGACCTGGATCCGGAGACGCTGCCGGACGAACTGCTGAGGAAGCTCATCCAGGCCCGCTGCAAGGAAGAAGGCGTCGACGAAAGCACCTACTCTCTTACCGGCCTTTCGCACGAGGACCTTGCCCTGCTGACGGCGGTCAATATGCTCGGCATGCAGCCGGACGATTATCGCCGGTCCCGAGCTGAGTTTGAGGTAAACAGAGTCCGGTTTTTCTCCGGGGAGGATCCGGTCATCTGGGCCCAGTATGCGATAAACAACGCCCAGCCAGACCATGCCACATGCATCGTCGGCTGGGACGATACCTTCCCCGCCTCCTTCTTCCCGGAAAATCACCGGCCGCCGGCGGACGGCGTGTGGATCTGCCGGAACAGCTACAGCAAGGACTGGGGTATGGACGGCTATTTCTACCTTTCCTATTACGACCAGTCCATCGGCATGCCCCAAACCTTCGAGTTCGCAAATGACGAGGATCTGCAGAAGCTGGAAACCTTCGGCATCCTGCAGCATGACTATATGCCGGCTGAAATGATCAGCTCCACCCTGTACGACACGCCGGTCTACGCGGCGAACGTGTTCACCGTCGGTGAAGCGCAGAACGTGCTCCGGTATGT
>CACXEB010000298.1 GCA_902766515.1 uncultured Eubacteriales bacterium | reverse complement strand
GCAAACATCATGGGATCATCAAATTTGTCCGCAAAGTAATCAACCGCATGCCTGCCGGCAACGGTGCCATTGGAGAGCAGGTAAGACAGGATCTTCAGAAAATGGGATTTACCGCTTCCGAAGAAGCCCGAAATCCAGACGCCGATCTTATCGGTAGGCTCCGACAGGGACCGCTCATAGTTGTTGAGGAAGGTGTTGAAATGACGGCGCAGTTCACGGGTGATGATATACTCCCGGAGTTCCTGCTCAATGCTGCGCTCATCGTTCTGCGCGACCTTGATGACGCCATTGATGTCACGGTTGATGTCTGCCTTGTAAATATGCTGAAGCTGCATAGTGATCTCCTTTTTTCTGCTGGCACTTAGCTGTTAGCCGTTAGCGCTTAGCTGTTAGCCGTCAGTTCTCAAGCTAATAGCTAAAAGCTAATAACCCTCCTACAGTAAATTGAACGCACGATAATAATGTCCATCCAGGAACTTGCCAAACAGGCCCAGGTCCTGGCCGTTGAAGGTGCCGGGGTAAAGCATCAGGACAGGGATATCCGCAAAAAAGTGCTGGATATTGTCCAGGATCTTGTGGGATCTCATAAACGGATAGACCTTGCCGACACCCGTAATCAGCAGGACATCCCCGTGCCGGTGCGGCTCATATTTCATCTTCTCCACGAAGGCTTCAGGCGTGGCGATTTTCTGGAGCTGCTCGGCAAGGTAGTCTTTCCCTTTGCGCTCCTCCATGGCAGGAATACTTTTCAGGATGCGCTTTTCTTCGCAGATCTCCAGGAAGATTTTATACAGGTCGCATTCGAGCAGCCTATAGGGGACGTCCGGCTGCCCCTTCAGGTGCTCAAAGTACGCACGCACTGTCATCTCATGCTCCGGCGGATAGCAGAAAACGTGGATCCCGACTTCATTGGAAAGGCCCTTGTTTGAGAGGAACGCCTCTTCCGAGAGTCGCGCCGACACCTTTCCAAGGCTTTCCATGATACCAATATCGCTCATCGTTGCTCACTCCATGCTGTATTATCTGAAACAGTTAAATGCCGGCAGGGCTGCAAGGTCGTTTTTGCTCCGTATTTCGTCTTCCAATTCAGGAGAGATAGAAATAGTATTTAGTTTCTCTGATTTGCCAGAGTCGAGGTACTCACATTCGATCAGCATCTTAGTTAATACCTGTTTAATCTTTTTTATCGTAGTGTCGCTCCAGGAGGCCACTCCATCGTTCTGCTCCTGAAGGCGGAAGAAAAACACATTCAAGTCTTTGGGGGAGAATTCCAGCTCCTGCGTTCTGAATTTTTCGCCAATAACGGTCGTCATAAAGTCCCATACCAGCAAATTATCTTTCATGATGGCATACAGGTTGATCTGCTTGGCGACTTCGGCCGATGCATGAGCCAGGCAATCCATCAGGGAATCAGATCCTAAGGCCTCGATTCTCCTGAAGCACGTACCGGCGATGGAAGCAATCATCCTGCCGGTGGGAAACTGGAACAGGTTATCAGCTTTCACTTCTTCTATGATTTCATCCTTGCTGTATCCTCGGAGCCACAGGGAGGCAACCGTCCGGATCTCATAAAACAGAAATTTTTCCCTGGTCAGGCTGCCATTGTACTCGCCCTTCATGGACTGCGGTTTCTGATCGCTGATCCTCATATAGCACCTCCATGGCGTTCGAGCAGGCTCAACGCTGTCCGGCCGCATGTTAAAACAGTCTAATAATATCATATTCAGCAAGCGTTTTTCAAGGGCTTTCTGATTCGTGATAAGTCTCTGAATTCAAGTCCGGCCTGATTCAAGATGACTCTCTGTACCGGCAAATACAGCAATGAGCCGCAGGGCACCCCTGCGGCTCATCATATTTGGAATGATCGGCTGCGCTGGTCTGTTTTATTCGATGCCCCATGTGACAGTGACTGTGCCAGTCACTTCGACATCGTCCGGTTCGACACCTGTATTGTATGCGTCACTTTCGCACACAGGCGCGGCGTCCATCATAGGTTTTGGCTGCATTCTGACATTCAGATCGATCTCATCCCATGAGGAGTCCGCCCGGGCAGAGGAGGCTCAAGGAAAGGCGGCCGCTTTTACCGGGCGATGTCCAGCAGGAGATAGCCGTCCTCCGGGCAGATGGCAGCCTGTCCGCCGACCGTGGGAATCCACTCGGTCAGGCGGTGGGCTTTTTCCACCTCGGCCAGAGGGTAGATATAGGCCTTCACCGGCAGATTGTCATAGGCCACGCAGGCGTTGCTGCCCGTGCTGCCGAAGGCGGCCACCGCGTCCGTCCAGTCCGTCCATTTCCCGGGCTCAAAGCTGACAAAGCTTTCACCGGGGTTGATGATTCCCCTGGCATAACGGGAGACGGTGGGGTCATACCGGCCCGCAGCGGCATTGTGCGCCTCGGCGCCTTTGTGGTTCAGGCTTGAGGTGTTCACCAGCGCGTACTTGACCCCGCCGCCCGCGGGCACGGTTTCCAGGATCACTACGCCGATCCGTGCGCCGGCCGGCAGCAGCAGGCCGCCGTCCAGCGTCAGCCGGTGGTAACCGGCATAGCGGAAAGTCTCCGTGACACTGGACAGCAGGATGCCGCTCACAGGCGTTGCGGCGTCCGCGTCCAGCAGGTACACGGAGGCGGTGACCGTTGTGTTCAGGTCACCCGTCATAGCGGATACATACTGCAGGACGCTGTCCGCCTCCATGCTGAAAACGCTGGCCGCGTAGACCGGGTCAGGGAACAGCGTGGAGCTGATGTTTTCCGCAGGCATATTATCGTAGGCCAGGATCGCCAGGGTATTCAGGTCCAGGCGGTTTTTTTCCGTGACGTACTCAAAGGTGCAGATGCCGCTCAGGGACATATCGTAATAGGAGATCAGGAAATAACCGGCGTCTCCCCAGTCGGTCCCCCAGCTGTTTTTGGCGATCCATGCCCCGTCCGCCGGCGGTCGGCGGTTCTCCGGCCAGTTGTCCGCGGCAAAGGTATCATCCCAGCCGACTACCGTGACCATATGGTTGGAGATGAGCGGCTCGTACGCGTACTGCGCGATGATCTCCGGATCGTTTCCGACCAGGACCGAATAACCCTCCTGGTTCGGCGCCGACAGAACGTCTTCAATGGGGCTGCCGAAGATAACTGATTTCAGGATCAGGAGGAGCTGGTCACTGCTGTACAGGTCCAGGTCATAGCAGTCCTCCGGGATACCGAACAGGCGGGCGCGGACCCGGATCATATTCCGCAGCTCATCGTCCGGCACAGCGGACCCGGGGACGCTGCCGGACCAGATCTCGGCAAGGCGCGCCTTCTCCTCCGCCGTGGCGCCGTCCATGTCCTCCAGGTAGTCCTCCATCATGGCCAGCTTTTCCTCCGGGGATATCGTCTGATCCGGGGCGGACTGGTCCGCGCGGATGGAAACCGCCACGGCGCGTCCGGCCAGCAGCTCCGCCTTCATGGCTTCTGTGCCGGCGGCACGGTATACATAGCGGCCCGCCGCGTCTGTCGTTGCCGGCGCGGGAAGGAGGTTGGCGTCCTTCAGTTCAATGCTGACAGCATACCGCATAAGCTCCGGAAGGCTCCAGTCCCCCTCCTCGTTCAGGGTGCCGGCGCTGTCCGCGTAGGACGCGAACTGTTCCGCGACAACGCCGCTGCCGTTCGCCAGAATTGACAGGGCCAGGATATTGTTTCCCCCGAAGTCCAGCGGGTGCGTGTCACTGCCCTCCATGGGATGGAGCCCTTCGCCGGCCTGCGCCGGATGATAGGGATAGGCGCCTTCAGCATATTCCTTTACCTCCGGCAGGGGTGTGGCGGTGAACCAGGCCAGATGCTTTTCGGACAGGTCCAGGTCGGTCCCGTACTTTTCCCGGTACTGTTCCGCCGTCATCCCAAGGGAGTTCAGGATGCTGGTTTCGCTGGCCGCGATGTCGGCAAAGCTCCAGCAGGTCCCCCACGGACTCTGATCCCTCACCGGGGTAACGGTTCCCCGTTCTCGCAGGTCAAACTTCGCGGGGAAGGTGTCCGCGACGGATTGCCAGCTGATTTCGGTATAGACGTCGTCCGT
>CACXEB010000297.1 GCA_902766515.1 uncultured Eubacteriales bacterium | reverse complement strand
TCGCGTACAATCCGCAGCAGCGGCATGTACGCTGCGAGGACCAAACGGCGTCAGCCGTTTGTACCTTGCGGCGTTTCCGCCCGGGAGGGCCGTAGGCCCGACAGGAAACGCCGTGAGGGGGGTCCCGCAGGGGGGACGCCAGTCCCCCCTGCGGTCACGGTTCACAAAGTGAACCGTGATATTTATTTGACATCCGCCATGGTGGAAGCGATCCAGCCCTCGATCCCGTCGACCCGGATCTTATACCACGGGGTGCCGTTGTCGGCGTTCTTGACGTCCAGGATCGTGAAACGCTTGCCGTTCTTCGCGTAGGCCACGATCGGCGCGCCGGCGTTGGCGTCCGAGCGGACGCGGGCGGAGGTCCGGGCGATGATGACGCAGGTGCGGCCGATGTAGACGGACAGGTCGCCCGTCTGCCTGGACGTGCTGTTCACTTCGCCCAGCGAGGCGGAAATCCATGCCGAACCGCCCGCGTAGCTGACCCTGAACCACACATGCACATAGTCTGTCACCGTGTAATCCAGGATGGTGTACGTTTCGGTCTTATACGCCCTGCCCACTACCGAAGCGTACGTGCCCGGCTGCGCGTAGATATTGCCTTCATACAGAATGCTCAGCGTCCGGCCAACCACGGCGGCCCCGAGGCTCAGCGCCTGCTCTTCCAGCTGTTCCGGGGTCAGCCGGTGCGATTTGTCGGTATAGCCGCAGTCCCTGCACACGCCCCGGGAATTGAAGCGGTGCGGCTCATACACATCCTCGATCGGGCCAAAACTGCCCAGGTACTCGCCGCAGGACGAGCAGTAGTACAGATAGGTATAGAGCGTCAGGTGGCAGTCCTCGTCGATCGCGACATACTCGAATTCGACGCGTTCATCCTCATCGGCGTACGGATGCCGCGAGCAGCCGGCGATCGCCGCGGCCGGCAGCAGGGTCACAAGGACCAGGCATACCAGCGCCCTCTTCAGATACTTGTTCATACTCAACTCCAGCTCCTTTCAGGATTGTCCGCCCGGGTCATTTCCGGACGATCTCGCTGTACGGCGTGCTGTCCTGCTGGTAATACCAGCAGTCGCCGCCGTCCGTGCGCATGTAGACGGTGCCCAGGTTGGTCATCAGGCAGGGAATGCCGTTCCGCTTCATCTGCCGGATGCACTTGTCTCCGCTGCTCAGGCTGTTGGTGATGATGCACAGCTCCGGCGACATCATGGTGAGCAGCTGGAAATCCTGCTCCGCGTAGCCGTGGTGTCCGGCCTTCAGCACGTCCGCGTCCCAGTCGATGTCCGTGCGCTCCTCGCCCAGGACCTTCTGCGCGTAGCCCGTCACATCAGCCATCAGCCAGACCGACCGCCGGCCGTAGGTGATCTTCGCGAACAGGGAGGTGTAGTTCGGGTCCGTCGAACCCAGCCAGCGGTGGAATTCCACCGTGGCGCCCCCCAGGTCCAGCACGTCGCCGTCGCGGACCGTCCGGTATTCGATGCCGGCCGCGGCCACTGCCGCCTGCATTTCCATCTGGGCTTCCACGGGATAGTCGCGCTCATAGGGCGTCAGGAAAACCGGCGCCCAGAATTCTCCCCGCCGGACCAGCGAGCACTGCATTTCCAGGTGGTCGTCGTGGTGGTGGGTGTTATAGATGTAGTCCGCGCGGTGAAACCCCAGCGCGTCCAGGAATCCGCGCGTCGCACCGCCGTTCTGCCGGTTGCCGCCGTCGATCAGCATGGTCTTTCCGTTGCAGCGCACGGCGAAGCAGTCGCACACGCTGACCTTGGCAAACCAGATCTCCAGCAGGGGCTGCGGATCATCCGCGTCCATCGGCAGGGGCAGGACGGTCGCGTTGGGATGCTTGGCCGTGACCACCGGGAAGACCCCGATGTCCTCGCTGCGGATCACGGTCTCCGCCAGCGCGGCGGTCCCCCAGCACAGGGCCAGCAGGGCCGCGGCCAGGAATATCGAAAGCGCTTTCATCTGTCACCTTCCAGGTCAATATGTTCAAACAGGTCGTTCCGGGCCGCGTCCTCGCCGACCGCCGTGTAATACAATCCCAGGTAACGGGAGTCCAGCGGGCCTGTCACGTAGATATGGTAGTGCGTTTTCCGCTGCGACACATGCTTTTTGAAGGCTTCACGGGCCACCTCGGTGCCGGATTTCCCGCCAAAGCGGCTCAGCGGCGCGTCCCAGTCCATAAAGATCTCGTTCTGCCGGTAGCGGTGGATGTAGAGCTTCAGCGGCGTATAGACACCGTATCCGGCCGCGCTGTCCGGATCGTACCGCGCGTCGCCGGACCAGACCGTCACCGCGTCGATCACGGCGAGGGCCAGCGTCTGGTGCTGCATGTGGCCGCTTTCCCCGCGGATGTCCTGGGTCACCACCACCGATGGGCGGTACCGGCGGATCAGGCCGGTACACCAGGCTTCGGCCGCGCCCTCTCCCCAGCGGTTGACCACCGCGCGGATGGACTTGACCTGGAAATCGGCGAAAGGCCCGAAGACCGGGTATGTCCTCACCCCGCAGACCCACAGGCCGTCCAGCAGCTCGTTGAGGCGGCCGGACTTCATCGC
>CACXEB010000296.1 GCA_902766515.1 uncultured Eubacteriales bacterium | reverse complement strand
GACCGAGGCGAAGGTGCTCAGCAACATCTCCGCCATGCGCAGCAAGACCGTCATCATCGTCACCCACCGCCGCGCCGCGCTGGAAATCTGCGATTACCGGCTGCACATCGACGGCGGGCGGATGACCCGGAAGACGGACACGGTGATGACGGGGCAGAACCTGTAAAAAATTTCAAAACCCGTCATGCGGCCGGCTGCCACGTCAGTGAAAAGCGCGTATCAACCGGTGAAAGGCCGCAGGCGGTGCACAGTTTGCGCGCCTTGGGCGGGGGACCCGCGGTCCCGACAGAATTTGATTCAGCACTTGCAATTCCTGGCCGGCTGTATTATAATAAATTGCATGTGGCATCAAGTGAGAGGAGGAAACGAACATGGAGGAACGGAAGAACCTGAACGAGCAGGATCTGGAAGACGTTGTCGGCGGTGCTTTCAAGTATAAGGAAGACGATGAGGGCAACTGCCGCTGCAAGGTGGACGGCATCGGCATCTACAACTGCGTGTCCAACGCCAAGGGCCGGATCATGAAGTACATGGCGCAGTATGAGTTCAAGAAATCCGCGCAGGAAGTTGTCGACTGGGCGCTGTCTCAGGGCATTTTCTGGTGATAGGGCGGAGAATTCTATTTGAATGGCGGGATCTGTATGAAACGGAAATATGATGGACTGGATGCCGTGCTGGTATCCGTCAGCGGGTCGGCCATCCTGACCTCGAGCCAGTCGTGCATGGCGACGGTCGACCTGGTCATGGAGAACAACATCTGTATCTCGGATGACAGCATCAAGCAGATTATTTACTGGACACCCGGCGACGGTGATGACTGGTAATACATGGGCTCTGACCATATGGCAGAGGGCGTTATTGGAGCGCTCTCTGCCGTGTTTTTTGTACCACCCCGGAAGGAGAACGACATGAAACTATCTCCGGATTTTGAACTGATCGACGTGGCGGACGAGAACCTGGCCGTGCCGGTGGGCGAAGCGGCGGCGAGGACGCACGGCGTGATCGCGCTGACGGACGCGTCCGCTTTCCTGCTGCGGCAGATGAAGGAAGCGCCCCGGACGGAGGCGGAACTGGTGCGGCTCCTGACGGAGGCGTACGACGTCACGGCGGAGGACGCGGCCCGGGACGTAGCGGCGGCGGTCGTGAAATACCGGTCGCTGGGCCTGATCGAGGACTGAGCCGGCCATGGGCGAAGCATCCAGGCCCGACAGCGTGATCAGCCTGATCGGGCAGCTGAAGGCCCAGGGCGTGCCGGAATCGGAGTATGAGCGCCATGTGACCCGCTTTCTGGAATGGAAGGCCCGCGAGCGGAAAATCCCGCTCAGGGGCAATTTTGAGCTGACGCCGTACTGCAACCTGGACTGCAGGATGTGCTATGTCCACCTGGACGCGACGGCCCGGGTGAAGCCCCGGACGCTGCCGGCGGAGACGTGGAAGGACCTGATCCGCCAGGCGCACGCGGCGGGCATGCGCCGTGCGGCGCTGACCGGTGGCGAGTGCCTGACGTATGAAGGCTTTGACGCGGTCTATCTCCAGCTGTATGACCTGGGCATCCATCCGAACATCCTGTCCAACGGCATCCTGCTGGACGAACGCCGGCTGGACTTTTTCAGGCGGTATCCGCCCCACCGGGTCCAGATTTCGCTGTACGGCAGCTCGGACGACGCCTACGAGCGGGTCACGGGCCACCGTTGCCACGGGACAGTGATCCGGAATGCCCTGGCGCTGCGCGACGCGGGCATCCCGCTCAAAATTGCGATCACGCCGAACCTCTACATGCGCGATGACATCGACGCGCTGCTGGAGCAGGCGGAATCGCTGGGCTTCGCCTACTATATCAACGCCAACCTGATCGCCCCGCGCGAGAACACGGGCCGGGGGATCGCGGACCTGCCGATCGGCGAGTACGTGCGGATCTACAAAAAGCGGAACGCCCTGAAGCACGTTGAGCTGGAGCCGCCGGAGGAAGAGGAGCTGCCCGAGGAAAGCCATGCCGGGACCGCGTCCCGCGGGCTGCGGTGCGGCGCAGGCAAAAGCACGTTCGGCATCCGGCATGACGGGGTCATGACCCCCTGCCTGTCCCTGGGCGGGGTGGAGGCTTATCCCCTGCGGGACGGCTTTGCGCGGGCCTGGGCGGACATCAGCCGCGCCGCCGAAGCGTACCCGATGCCCGGGGAGTGCGGGACCTGCGTGTACAGCCCGGTCTGCATCCACTGCGCGGCGGTCCACAGCAGCGCAGGCCGGCCGGGCCACTGCAATCCCCGGATCTGCGAACGGACCAAAACGATGGTCGCCGAGGGCTTCATCAGGCTGCCGGATCACCATCACGACAGGCGGGAGGATCATCTATGACAGCGTCAGGCAGCAGCGTTCCGCAGCAGTTTTTCAAGGTGCGCATCGCGGACGTGAATATTGAGATCGAATGCCGGAATCCGCATGGGTTTTCGGACTACGTCAGCTATCTGGCGAAGTTTGATACGCCGGACCTGGTTGTGAGCGCCGGCGCCGACGAGATCGAGGCGGAATGCCGGCGGGTGCTGGGAGACCGCTACGACGCGGCGGAGTGCGCCGCGATGGAGAAGGGCGACATGGAAGCCGCGGTCGTCTTCCGGAAGATCACGGACGCCATGCTGGACTTCAGCACCCTGTTCATCCACGGCGCGGCGATCGCGGTGGAGGACCGCTGCTATATATTCAGCGCGCCCAGCGGCACGGGCAAGACCACCCACGCGGTCAACTGGCTGCGCCGCGTCCCCGGCGCCTATATCGTGAACGGCGACAAGCCCCTGGTGAACCTGGACAATATGCGGGTCTACGGCACCCCGTGGTGCGGCAAGGAGCACATGAGCACCAACACCGGCGTGCCGCTGGCCGGGCTGATCTGCCTGGAGCGGAGCGGGGACAACGCCATCACCCCGATCCCCTTCGGGATGATGCTGCCCTGCCTGCTGCAGCAGTGCTACATCCCGGACAGCCATGCCCGGGCCCGGACCGCGTACAACCTGATCGGGCGGCTGCGGCAGGTGCCCTGCTGGCGGCTGCGCTGCAACCCGTCGGAGGAATCCGCACTGGTCGCCTGGCGCGGCCTGACGGGCGCCGGCCGGGACGCGTGAGAGAGGCGCAGGCATGACGGAAACCACCACCACCTTTGACGAACTGCTGGACACGCAGGGCTATCTGGTGTATACCAATGTGGGCGTCAGCATGATGCCCCTGCTGCGCCAGCGGCGCGACATCATCGAGATCCACCGCCGCCCGCCCGGGCGGTGCCGGAAATATGACGTCATCCTCTACAAGCGGGGCGGCAAGTACATCCTTCACCGGATCCTGAAGGTCCGCCCGCAGGATTACGTCGTGGCCGGCGACAACAACACCTACCTTGAAAAGGTCACGGACCCGCAGATCATCGGCGTCATGACGCGCGTGATCCGCGACGGCCGGTCCGTCACCATGGATGACCGCCGATACCGGCTGTACGTTCACCTCTGGTGTGACGCCTATCCGGTCCGGATGCTGATCCTGAAGGTCCGCAACAGGCTGCGCCGGATGGCGTGGCAGGTCCGGAACCGTTTGCGCCGGGACCGTTCCCGGGAATGACTGTTTTACTATCGTGAGCCCGACAGAAAGGAGTTTCTCAATGGAAGGCAGCAAGCAGAACAAGCTCTTTCGTGAAAAAAGCCTGGAGGCGATCGAATCGCCGGAACGCCTGAACGACTACCTGCGTGTGACCTCGCCCGGGGTATGGCTGATCCTGGCGGCCGTGGTCATGCTGCTGGTGGGCGTCATTCTGTGGGGCATTTTCGGGCGGATCACCACGACGGCGCAGTTTGCCGTGACGGTCGGCGACGGCCGGGCGGTGTGCTATGTGCCGTATGACCAGCTGGAAAAGGTGATGAAGCAGGCTACCGTGACCGTGAATGACCGGGAATATGCCCTGAAGACCACGGACGCGGACACGGGGGTCATGATCGTCTCGGAGGAGACCAGCCCGTATATCCGGGTGGCCGGCAAGCTGGACATCGGCGACATGGTGGTCCGGATCCCCGTGGACGGCAGCCTGGAGGACGGCATCTACACCGGCACGATGGTGGTGGAAAGCCTGAATCCCATCTCGTTGCTCCTGAGTAAGGGGGCGGGCGCATGAAACGGAAGACCGCGGTCCCCAAGCCGGTGACGAAGGGCGTGGTGCGCGTCCCGGTGATCATGCAGATGGAGGTGCTGGAATGCGGCGCCGCCTCGCTGACCATGATCATGCACTATTACCGGAAATTTATCCCGCTGGAGCAGGCGCGCGTGGATACCGGCGTCAGCCAGGACGGTGTCAACGCCCGGAACCTGATGACCGCCGCCCGCAGCTACGGCATGCAGTGCAACGCCTGGCGCCTGGAGCCGGAGGCGCTGCTGGAGGAAGGCCCCTTCCCCTGCATCATCCACTGGGGGTTCAACCATTATGTGGTGCTGTGCGGGTTCAAGGGCAAGCGCGCGGTGCTGAACGACCCCGCCCGGGGCCGCGTCACCGTGGAATGGGAAGAGTTCGACCGGGAGTTTACCGGCATCTGCCTGGCCTTTGAGCCCGGCGAGGGCTTCCAGCCGGAGGGCAAGCCGAAATCCGTCTTCGCGTACGCGAAGGAGCGGCTGCGCGGCACCGGGACGGCTGTCGCCTTCGTGGCGCTGACCACGGCCATCAGCTCGCTGATCGGCATCATCAGCCCCGCGTTCAGCCGCGTCTTCCTGGACCGGCTGCTGAGCCGGCAGAATCCGGAGTGGCTGACGCCCTTTATCCTGCTGTTTTCGCTGATGATCGTCATCAGCATCGTGGCGTCGTGGATATCGGCCATTTATTCCCTGCGGATCCAGGGCAAAATGGCGGCGGTCGGCAGCTCGTCCTACCTGTGGAAGGTGCTCCGGCTGCCCATGCAGTTCTTCAGCCAGCGGCTGCCTGCGGATATCTCCGACCGGCAGGCCACCAACGCTTCCATCGCGGGCACCCTGGTCAACACCTTCGCGCCCCTGGTGCTCAACACCGCCATGATGATCTTCTACCTGGTGGTGATGATCCACTACAGCTGGGTGCTCTCGCTGGTGGGCATCGGGGCGATCGTCCTCAACATGGCGGTCTCCCAGCTGATCTCCCGGAAGCGGGTCAACATCACCCGCGTGCAGCAGCGCGACAGCGCCAAGCTCTCCTCCGCGACCATGTCCGGCATCCGCATGATCGAGACCATCAAGTCCAGCGGCGCGGAAAACGGCTTCTTCGGCCGCTGGTCGGGCTACCAGGCGAGCGTGAATACCCAGTCGGTGCGCTATACCCGGCTGAACCTGTTCCTGGGCACGGTGCCGACGGCCATCTCGGCCATCGCCAACCTGGCGGTGCTCGGTCTGGGCGTCATGCTGGTGCTGCAGGGCCACTTTTCCGTCGGCATGGTGATGGCGTTCCAGGGCTTCCTGAGCGCGTTCATGTCGCCCGCGACCGCCCTGATCACCGCCGGCCAGTCCCTGCAGGAAATGATCACCCAGATGGAGCGCGTCGACGACGTAATGGGCTATCCGGATGACCCGAGCTTCGATAAGAAGGAAAAGAACGCGGACTATGAGAAGCTGTCCGGCGCCATTGAGCTCAAGAACGTCACCTTCGGCTACTCGCGCCTGGGCAGGCCGCAGATCACCGACTTCTCCATGACGGTGAAGCCGGGCCAGAAGATCGCCTTCGTAGGCCGCACGGGCTGCGGCAAGTCCACCCTGGCCAAGCTGATCTCCGGGCTGTACCAGCCCTGGAGCGGCACGATCACCTTCGACGGCATTCCCCTGAACCAGATCGACCGGGACGTCTTTACCGGCTCCGTCAGCGTCATCGACCAGGACATCACCCTGTTCGAGGACACGATCTCGGAGAACATCCGCATGTGGGACGGGGCCATCGAGGACTTCGAGGTGACCCTGGCGGCCCGGGATGCAGGCGTCTATGACGACATCGTCACCCGGGAAGGCGGCT
>CACXEB010000295.1 GCA_902766515.1 uncultured Eubacteriales bacterium | reverse complement strand
CGGTCAGCGCTTCGCCCTTCAGCGCGCTGTCCGCCAGGAAGGCGGTATTCTCCGCGTTCATGCCGCTCACCCGGCCGTAATCGCCGCCCAGCAGGCCGCTCAGCAGGGTGCTCAGCAGGTCGCCGTCGCCGTAGGCGCTGTGGGAGGAGCCGCTGCCGGTCAGCGCGCCCCAGGGGTTGGAGGAGCCGCCGCTCACGGTCTGGCCGCTCAGCTCCAGGCTGGCAAACTGCCGGATGCAGGTGATGTAGCTGTCGTCCATGCCCAGCTGGTTGTAGGCGTTGACCGCCTTGTCCACGTTGGACAGCTTCTGGTAGGGGAAGTAGATCGACAGGCCGTAGGCGTTGCGCATGTTGCTGGACGTCCGGTTGCAGATGACCGCGCCGGAAACCGCCTGCGCCAGGGCCGCGCCCTCCGGCGTGCCCATGCGCTGCGCGAGGTCGACCAGGTCCACCTGGTCCAGCCGGTTGCTCTCCGCAAACTCGCGCGCGCCGTTGCGGGCGCTGGACACCGTGTTGTACTGCTTCTTCTCGATCATGCCGGAGATGGACCGCGCCCAGGCGGTCAGCTTCTCCGGCACCGCCGCGTTCAGCTGCGCCAGGTCGATGACGGACAGGGTGGTCTTCTGGCCCGCCGCCTGCCGCGCGCTGGTGCGGACAAAGTCGTCCACGATCTTCTGACCGAGCTCGGCGGTCGGCATGGAGGGGTTCATCCCCAGCGCGTTCAGCCAGTCCGTGTAATACCAGCCGTAGCCGGGCTCCGTCTCCTCGGAGGCGATCATGTAGTCGGCGTGGCTGTTCAGCATCAGGGCGTTCTCCACCGTCGCCATCAGGCAGGCGTCAAAGCCGATGAAGTCAAACTTGAGGCCGCCCCGGGTAAGGGCGTCATTGATGCCCGCCAGGGTCATGGAGCCCGCCCGCGGATTCTTCTCGTCATAGCCGTAGCCGCTGACCGAGCCGGAGCCATGGTCCCAGAAGATCAGGCCGTAGCGGTCCGCGGGGAAGTTCTTTCCGCAGTACTGGATGAACGCGGCCAGCGTAGCCGGTTTGACCATGCTCTCGGTGCCGTTGTTCTCTTCCAGGCAGGTGAGCTTGCCGTTGCGGACCTGCCAGATCTGGTTATAGCGGCTCGAGATCAGGTTGTTCCGCCAGCTGGCGCAGCCGCCGGTCTGGATGATCAGGCGGAACTGGTCGCCGAAGGACGCCGCCAGCATCTCCTGCAGGTCGCGGGTCGCCATCGCGGACTTGCTCTCCAGGTCGGTGCCGCACATGTAGACCATCAGGGTGACGGTATCCTTCCCATTGCCCCGGATCTTCGTGTACGGCGCGCGCACGCCCGCCGACGTCCCGGAGGGCTGTACCGTCGTTTTCGGGGTCGCGGCCGGTCGGGCGGTCACCTGGGGCGCCGCCGTCGCCTGCGCGGCAAACAGGTCGGAAAGACCGGTCACGTCCGTGGAACCGGCGTCGGTATCCCAGCCGCCCATCAGCATGCTCAGCAGGCTGCTCAGGCCGCTGTCCTCCTGCGGAGCCTGTGTCGCCGGAGCCGCCGTCCGCCGCGGTGTCGCCGTCGCCGCAGCCGTCCGCCGGGGCGTGGCGGTCGCGTAGGAAGCGGCCGTGCTGGCCGGCAGCGTCGTTTCGCCGCCGTTCCCGCCGCCGAACAGCCCGGACAGGCCGCCGCCCCCGCCCAGCAGCAGCACGATCAGGAGCACGATGATCCCCATGTGTCCGCCGCCTCCGCGCGTCGAGCGGTTCGGTCCGCCGCCGGATCCGGACGGACGGGGCCCGGACGGGCCGTCCATCTTCCGGCCGCTGTACCCATCCTGTGAGCCGACCGGTCCCTGGCCCTGGGCCACGCCGTTCGTATGGATCGCGCTGCCCTGGCCGGAAATGTTCTTCTTGCGTCCCTGAGGCTTGTTTTGCATCTGTCTGTCCCTCCATCCATGATGGTATCGCTGCCCATATTTTATGCCAATTCCGCCGCAAATGCAAGCCGGACATCAATATG
>CACXEB010000294.1 GCA_902766515.1 uncultured Eubacteriales bacterium | reverse complement strand
GCTGGCATATCCGGGTCGGCTGGGGAAAGCGGCTGCTGCATACCAAAGCGCTGACGGTCGGCCTGTGGGTGTTCGACGGCGTCTTTATCCCTTCGCAAAGGGAGTTTGACACCAGGGCAAAATTGATCACGACACTCGCGGGAGGACCCGCCGTGTCGCTGCTGCTGGTCCTGGGGCTTTCCGTCCTGAGATTCGGCGGGGTCACCTTTCATTCGGACATCCTCGCCGACGGAGCGATCGAATTCTTCCTGAACACCGCTTTCTTTGTCAACCTGTTGATCCTGCTGGCCTCCGTGATACCCATCCACTACTTTTTCGGCGAGGTCAGGGGGATGCCGTCCGACGGACTGCAGATCATCCGCGCCCTGAAGCAGGACAGGTAAGGCGGAAAGGAGCGTAATGAGATGAATCCGAGGCTTGAAAGCATCACCGCAAAAATGCGGGCGGGCAAGCCGGTCGTCGGCGTGTTCGTGCTGCTGGCGGACGCGTCCGTCAGCGAGATCGTGGGTTATTCCGGCTGCGACTTTGTCTGGATCGATTCCGAGCACGGTATGAGAAGAAACAGCCTTTACGCATGAGTTTTCAAGAGATGATCGGAATATCCCGCCAAATAGCGGCGAGATAAATGGCGAGATAAATGACGAAATAAGTCGCAGGATATCTGAAGCGGAACTGATGCTTCTATCCATCCGACGACCGGAAATAACGCCTGCAGCAGCTTATAAAGGAGGACGATACTGCGATGTCAGATTGTACAGTCTATATTGACGAGGCTGGGGATCTTGGAATCAAAAGAGGCACAAAGTGGTTTGTTCTCACTGCGGTAATTGTTGATAAAAAAGATGAACCAGAAATCCGCACAAGAATGACAGCGATAAAGAGTAAACTGAACATACATGAGATTCATCTGCGTAAAACAGCAGATTTCATGAAACGTGCAGTCATTGTCCGTGAGCTTGCCAGTATGCCTTTTACCTATATGAATATCATAGTGGATACATCAAAATTCGATGTATCCAAAATACCGGACCCTATGATTGCGTATAATTATGTTTGCAAGTATCTGCTTCAACGTGCTTCGTGGTTCTTAAGAGACAACAGCAAAACAGCAGACATCGTTCTTTCAGCCCGTTCAACATCCCTGGACGGGGAATAGATTGAGTATATTCAGACAAAACTTCTTCCATTCCGGGCGAATGGCATCGATGCAGATTTGTTTGATAAGATTTCAGCCAAAACCGCAGCAACCTGGGACTTATTACAGCTCGCAGATGTATGCGCTACATCAACGTTTCTCGCATATGAGATCAATGGATGGGGGTTTTGTACTCCCTGTTATATGTCTGTATTATCGAAACATATATACAGTAAGAAAGGCCGTATAGATACCTTTGGCATCAAGTACTTCATAAATGATATGCGCCCTGATTGGGATGAACTTCATGAACACAGAATATGTGCAATAAAAGAAAGAATCCCCGGTGCGACTACCACATGACAGGCATGCTGGTTAAAAAACCCTCGCATTCTCCGGCGGAATTCTTTCACTTGTATTATATGCTAATCGCAGATAAAAATCAATCCCCCCGCAAAAAAACTATCGATGTCGAACCGGTCTCATGCCCACGCCACAGATAAGCGGGCATCCATCCGACGACCGGAAAGGAGCCCACCATGAGTCTGATCCATGCCATGATCCAAACCCACCGGGGCGGCAGGCTTTCGCGGGAGCAGCTGGAACGGGTGCAGCGGGAGCGGCTGAAGCGGCTGGTCGGTTACGCGCGGAACAACAGCCCGTTCTATCAGGAGCTGTACGGTCATGTCGGCGGGGACTTCCGGCTGGCGGACCTGCCGCCGGTCAGCAAACCCACGCTGATGGCGCACTTTGACCGCGTGGTGACCGACCCGCGGGTCACCATGAAAGCGGTCGACGCGTTCTGCGCGGACCTGGACAACGTCGGACGGATGCTCGACGGAAAATACCTGGTGTTCAGGACCTCCGGCTCGACGGGACATCCGGCGGTCGTGCTGTATGACAAGGCGTGCGTCGACGTGTCCTCGGCCATCGCTGCCCTGCGGACGTTCGCGCGGCGTGAGGATTTCCGGGCCTTCATGCGCCACGGCAAGCGGACGGCCGGCGTCTTCGCCGATAACGGGTTTTACCTCGCCTGCGGCATGTCGCGCTATCTCCAGCTGAAAATGCCCGGACGCCGAACCAAGATCACCGTGGACGTCAACGCGCCGGAAGCGGAGATCGTCCGCGCGCTCAACGATTTCCAGCCCTCGATGCTCAGCGGGTATCCCTCCAACCTCGCGCTGCTGGCCGACTGCGACGGGCTGACGATCCGCCCCGACGTGGTGATCACCGGCGGCGAGTTGCTGACGGACGCCGTCCGGAAGAAGCTGTCGGACCGCTTCGGCTGCCATGTGCAGACCCATTATTCCTGCACGGAGGGCGGCGAGATCGCCTGCGAGTGCGCCGAAGGCCACCTGCACATCAACGAGGACTGGGTGATCGTGGAGCCGGTGGACGAGCGGTACCAGCCCGCCGCCCCCGGCACGCTCTCCGACAGGGTGCTGATCACCAACCTCGCAAACCGCATCCAGCCCTTCATCCGCTATGAGCTGACCGACCGGATCATCGTGCACCGCGAACCGTGCAGGTGCGGCAGGAATTCCCTGTGGCTCGAGATCGAAGGCCGTACGGACGATACGCTCGTGTTTGAAAACGGCGTCAGCGTCGCCCCGATGTCCCTGTACAAGCTGCTGGAAGAGGTCCGGTCCATCCGGCGGTTCCAGCTGGTCCAGACAGGACCGGCGCGGCTGGAGCTGCGGCTGGTCAGCGACCGGCGGGAAGCCGCGTTTGAAGAAGCCGACCGCGCGCTGCGCGCCTTCCTGCTCGAAAAGGGGATCACCGGCCTGGAGATCACGCTGTCCGACCAACCCCCGCAGGCCCATCCGGTCAGCGGGAAATTCAAGCATATATACAAAGGAGACACAGTATGAGTCAGAAAAGCGACCGTGACCGCGGCGACAGCGGCACGCATCCGGAGCGCACGCCGGCGGAGAGCTTCATGGCGCTGTGCCGCGCCTGCGACGAGTTCACGTGGTATGAGTACGTCGCCACCTCCGTCGGCGACGAGCGCCTCAGACAGTTTGACGACCAAGACTGGGCTGAGCTGAAAGCGCTGCTCCCGTCCGCGCCCGTGCCCGTGCTTGAGAGGATCGTGTGCTGCCTGCGGGACGGCGCCAATCCGCACCACGCGGAGATCCTGCAGGACCTGATCCTTTCGGGCAGCGACGATGTGATGGCCGTCGCCATCCGCCCCCTGGTCACCTGCGATTTCGATTTCCCGGAGGAGACGGTCACGCGGATCGTCGAGGGGATCCTCCGCCTTTCCCCCGAAGCGAACACCCTCGACCGGATGACCTTCATGGACGTGCTCAGCCGGCTGCGGCCGAAGCTCTCTGAAGACCTGCTGCGCCGGATCGACGGGCAGCTGCCGGGGCTGCGGGAGGCGGGGGCGTGAACGGGCTTTCCGGGTACGACGGCAGGATCGTCCGCGTCATCGACCGGGGCGGGCGCGCGTTCACGGGGGTGGCGGTGTCCTTTCCCCCGGACTACGGCCTCCATGAGTTCAACCGGCAGGAGGAAAGCATCCGGCTGCACAGCTTCCAGCTTTTCGAGTCTGACATCGCCGAAATCCGGGAGCTGACCGGCTTTGCCATCCTCCGCGCCACGGAGACATGGCAGCAGGCCGGCGCTTACTACGTCCGCATCCAGGCCATGGCCAAGAAGCACCACATCACGCTCCGGCAGGAGTTTGACGCGCATGACGGTCCGGACACGAAGTATATCGTGGTGACAGACGATGACTTCCCGATCGCCACCGCGCGGATGTACCCGCTGGACGACCGGCGGATGATGATCGGCAGGGTGGTCGTCCTGCCCGAGTACAGGCGCCAGGGGATCGGGACGATGGTCGTCAGCGCGTGCGAGGCCTGGGCGGAGGAGCTTCACTATGAGAAGACCGTCGTCGAGAGCCGCGAAAACAAGGTCGCGTTCTACCGGCAGATGCTCTACGAGGTCTGCGGTGAAGCCGTGGACGGAGATACCTTCCGCTGCGTCAGGATGGAGAAGGAACTGTGAGGCAGGGGCGGCTGACGCGGGGAGGATGGATAAGACGGATATCCGGCATATGGAGGCATTCAATCACCGGACAGTTGAAGACATTCCGGTTTTTGAGACAGCGCGTGGGCAGTCCGCAAGCGGCAGTCGGCTGATTGTATCAGCCCGTGGTGTGCTTGTGAATGCTTCTGTTGTCTGTAGACTTTCCCGCTGATTGGATGTTTCGCTATCCGCTGCGCGGATGCTCAACATGACAGGTGGGGGTTGGCTTTATAGTTAATTGTTGTGTGTTGGTGTCAGTCGGCAAGCGCGGAGAGAACTGCGCGGTCCGGAATGGAGGCCGGTCAACCGGTGGCGTGGTCAACAGGTTGACAAAGGTCACCGACAACGTGCCGGCAAGCATGAATCGCAACTGAAACGCGACAGTCCGCGGACATACTAAACACCTGCAACAACAAACATTACCGAACCCAACAATCACTGTCATCCTGAGCATCCGCGCAGCGGATAGCGAAGGATCTGTTCTGTAGCAGATGAACACAGTGGGGCAGCGGCAGGTAAGCCGGTCAGCCCCTGTCCTTGAAAATGCGGCCGGGATTTTGCGTCCGTTCCGCATGGCGCTTGTCATCAAGCTGCTGTTTTTTATCGGCAGCCTTTCTCATATCCGAAATACCTTCGAAGATGGCGCCAATAAATTCTATCACGAATTCCAATACTGCTTCGGACATACATAATCTTCTCCCTTCCTGTCGGAAAGCACTGTGTCACTGCGCCTTCCTGACAGTAATATCCGGCAGCCGGTGAAAGGTTACACAAACTCCTGCCATCATTGACGGATCCTGCATTCATGTCCTGAACCGCCTGCCATATCAGCGGCCCCGGCGGCTTCCTGTACTTGCTTCTCAACCGCTTCCAACGGAGGATACATCCATGGATCACCTTCAACAGGACCGTTTTTCCCCCGCTTCCCTGCAGCTCTGGATTCCCCGGCCGGAGGACGGGTGGTTTTATGTGCGGATGATGTCCGATCCGGAGACGATGGCGTATAACGCGCCGTGGTTTCCGCCGGACGGGTGCATCCCCGCGCCGGCGTCCCGCTGGCAGGCACTGCAGGAGGACTGGATCGGAAAAGCGCCGGTGCGGTTCTACGCCTTCCTGAGGCGGACCGCCGACGGCGCTTTTGTCGGAGATGTGAATTATCATGCTGTTCCCGGTCGGGACGGGTGCGATATCGGCATCGTGATCTACGCCCCGGAGCGCGGCAAAGGATACGGCCTGCAGGGGCTTCGCCTGCTGCTGGACCGCGCCTTCAGGACAGACGGCGTTCCCCTGCTGCGCAACGATTTTGAGCCGTCCCGCCAGGCCGCGTGCCGCATCCACCGGGCTGTCGGTTTCCGGGAAACGGGGACAGTCGGCGGCATCCTCCAGTGGGAGCTGACGCGGGAGGAATACCTGGCGTCCGCGGCACGGCGCGCCTCAAAGACCCCCGGATAAGGGGCGTCTTTCCGGTCAGTCAGCGGTCCCCGGATCCGCTTCGGTATCCAGGAGCCTGGTCACCGTATCAATGCCCAGGGCGTTGATCACCAGCTTCACTTCCGACTCCAGGGCGTTCAGCCGGGCGCCGGCCTGCTCGACCCGCGCGCGCGCTTCAGACCGCTCCCCGTAGAATCCGTCGGACAGCATGGACAGGACATCCTTCAGGTCCGCCAGGATCTCCACGGCGGCATCCTCGAGGTCCGATATCTCCTCAGCTCCGGCGAGCTCCGCGAGGCCCGGGATCTCCAGCGCTTCCCCCGCCCTGGCGGCCACCGCCGGACGCAGCAGCTGCCAGACCGCCCTGTATACCTGTTCCGCCGTCTCCAGATAGACCGGCTGCGCCTCGGCAGGGATCCGGTCAAACGCATCGGACGCCGGACCGATCACGCGCTGGTCCACCAGGGGCAGACCGGCTTCAAACGTCTCCCCTGCCGCGCCGAACTGCGCAGCGGCGGTCTTCCAGGCTGCTTTCGCCTCGTCGAACGCGGCCGGCTTTCCCGCGGCGGCACCGGCTTCCCCGGTACCGAAGCACAGGTCAGCCCGGCGAAGCACTTCATCCACCAGCTGCACCGCCGCGTTGGCGGAGTCCGTTTCCGAAGCCGGAATCTCCCCGTAGGCGTAGACCATCAGATCCGAAAGATACTGACCGAGGGTCGCGACGCTGGTAAAGGCGATCTGCGCCTCTCCCCGGAGCATCGCCTCGTCATAGGCGCGCTCAGCCGCTGCGTCTGCCGGATCCTCCATCGTTTCCGATTCGCCCAGCGCGGCGGAAACGGCGCCTGTCAGCATGCACAGCGTCAGCGCCAGCACGATCAGCCTGCAAAGCCCTGTTTGCCTGTATGTCATCTTCATCCATCCCTCTTTCCGTTGATGTTATGCGATACTGATTGACGTCTAAACCATGTACAGATGCATGATGGATTTTTCGTCCCGGCGAAGTGGAACGAAGGGAGGCGTAGCGGCGCTACGTCGACCGCAGTGCAGCGCAG
>CACXEB010000293.1 GCA_902766515.1 uncultured Eubacteriales bacterium | reverse complement strand
TTTCGATCTCACTGTTGCTGATCGTAATCATTTCCATCACCCATTGCTATTATATCACACAATGGACTTTTTGTCTATTGTTTAGATGCTATTTAGTATTACTTGAAGAGAATGGTGTAGGTCACGGCCGGGACGGTGCCCTCATACGGATCCTCGTAGGGAGAGGTGACGGTGAGGCTCGTCTTGTTGTCCACGGTAACGATGTCGATCCGCGCGCCGGAATCAAAGGCTTCGATGAACATCCCATCCGCGCTGGACGCCGTATATTCGTAGACGGTCGGGGAGAACGCGGGCTCCAGGTCGGGCGCGGTCAGCGTGGCCAGGGTCGCGCTCTCATGCAGGATGGCCTTGAGCAGCGCGTTGCGGTTGAGGGTGCCGGTGTGGACCGCGTCAAAGCCCGCGTCAAAGTCGATCTTGTCGCCGGGGCCGGGATAGAGGAAGCTGTTGGTCGCGATGCGGTAGACCTTGTCGTCCTCCACGGGCTCGCCGTTCAGCGTGATGGAAGCGATGGGGCCGTTGCCCTCGTAGGGATCGCCGCTCTCATACGTCACGTCGAAGCCGTACTGGAGCAGGCTGTTGTAGGTGCCGTACTTGCCCTCGCCGGACAGCAGCGCCTTGACGTCCGCGCCCTTCATGCTCACCGTGTAGATGTAGTTTTCAAACGGCGCGGAGGCGTAGAGCAGGCGCAGGTTGATCTTGTCGCCCTTCTTCACCACATCGGAGCCAATGTTGCGGATGCCGCCCTTCTGGTGGAAGTAGGCGTCGACATGCTCGCCGTAGACGTTGTTCAGGTAGTACAGGTTGGTCCGCAGGTACCACTTCTGGTAGGCGAACTTGAGGTCGTCGCCCTCGAAGCTCATGTCCGTGTCGGAGATGCCGCGCGGGGCGTCCATCAGGACGGACAGCGCGTCGTTGTAGGACTTGTACAGCGCGAGGAATTCCTCGTCCACCGGCAGGTTTTCGCGGGTGGTCTCGTCAGAGCCGAACAGGTTATCGTCGCCGGACTTGATCTGCGTCAGCGGGATCAGCTCGGGCACGGCGCTGACAGTGCCGTCCGCCGCCACGGTGATGGTCAGGTGGCCGATCAGCTTGCCGAAGTTCTGGGCCTTGACGACGGCCGTTTTGCCGACCATGCCGCACATCGGGCTGGTGGTCTGGGAGCCGTAGACCGCGTCGATGCCGCCGAATTCCTCGCAGGCGGCGATCAGGTCCGCCAGGCTGGAGGTGATGGGCTGCTCAGCGGTGTAGGGGGCGTCCTGCGCGCCGTACACGTGCAGCAGGCCGATGACGACCTGGGCGCCCTCATTGCGCAGCTCGCGGACGGCCTTGCAGGCCTCGTCCACGGAGGACACCATCTCGATGCCTTCCTTGTTGACGTTGGAGATCGCGGACATGTTGCCCTCGTCGATGACGCTGAAGAAGCCGACCTTGACGCCGGCGATCTCCGCGATGTCATAGGAATGGAACACATGCTCGCTGTAGCGGTCCTCGAGGGTCCAGTAGGTGTTGGCGTTCAAGAACATGAAGCCGCCCTGCTCCTGCCAGCGGGCGAACACTTCGTCGCGGGTGTTCACGTCGGACCAGTCAAAGTCATGGTTGCCGACCGCCGCGTAACGCACGCCCATCGCCTTGTACATCGCGTTGACCAGCTCGCCATGGTTGGTCTCGGAGATCGCGGAGCCGGTGTAGCTGGTGCCGCCGGCGACCACCACGGGGTTCTGCGCCGCGGCGGTCAGGGCCTTCATCTTGCCGACGATCCGGGCGCCGCCCGGATTCCCGTTCGGGGTGCCGGCGTCATCCAGCGCGCCGCCGAAGTCGCCGATCCCGAAGAGATTGATTTCCACCGCTTCCCCTTCGGCCGGCGCCGCGACCGCGAATACGGTCATCAGCAAGCACAGGGACAGGACGAGAGAGAGAAATTGCTTCATGGGTCATCCGCTCCTTTCAGGTTATGGTTGTTGATTCTGCCGTCCATCACGGCAGAAATATTATATCCGGAGGCAAAACCGTCTGTCAACAGATGATCTCGCCTCCGGATACATTCGGGGCCGGATTACTGGATCGTATAGGATGCCGTCCAGTAGACCTGCTGGTAGACGTCGGTCAGCCGGTAGGTCATGCGGGCTTTGGATTTGTCGATAGTGACGTCGGTCACCTTCAGGTTGTCCTTCGTCACGGTGATCGGGTCATACATCTTCCAGGTGGACTGGTACGCGCCTTCGTAGCTGTAGTAGTCGCAGACCAGCTGCAGCGTCGCGCCGACCGGCAGGCCGCTGACGCTCTTTGCCACGGTCTCGGTCTCGCCGTTCACATAGTCCATCCGCGCGCCGACGACGTAGCCCTGGCCGTCGGGATCAAACGAGATGAGCAGCTGCACCCGGTCGCCGTTCAGCAGCGCGGGCACATAGCCGCTGCGGTATTCGCCGTCGGCCGTCAGTTCGTAGTAGGGCACGGGCTTTCCGTCGAGCGCCAGCCAGGTGCCCTCCGTATCGGCGATGAAACCGTCGTCCGTGAGCGTATACAGGCCGTCCAGGCCCAGGTCCAGGTAGCCGGTGCCGTTGTCAAAGAAGCAGTTGAGCTTGATGTCCTGCACCAGGTCCCACTGGTCCCCCGGCAGCGACAGCCGCTTGCCGTCCGCCGTGTCCGAGAAGACCAGCAGGTCCGGGTTGATCATGTTTTCGCTCAGGTAGTCGGTCAGCGCTTCGCCCTTCAGCGCGCTGTCCGCCAGGAAGGCGGTATTCTCCGCGTTCATGCCGCTCACCCGGCCGTAATCGCCGC
>CACXEB010000292.1 GCA_902766515.1 uncultured Eubacteriales bacterium | reverse complement strand
GCTGACCGGCGTCCTGACCGATACCGGCAAGACCGTGGACTGGCTGGTCGCCAACGAGGTCGAATTCGCCCCGACGCCCTACGCCGGCTCCGCCACCTATCCGATGGCCCTGGCCAACGGCGGCGGCGCGGGCCTGATCCAGATGATCGCCAAGCGGGCTGACGCCCTGGGCATCACCCTGATCACCGAATGCAAGGGCACCGAGCTGATCACCGACGCGGAGGGCACCGTGATCCCCGGCCTGTACGCCGCGGGTGAGATGAGCAACCGTTACTTCTACAACGAGAACTACATCCTCGCCGCATCCCTGGGCCTGTATTCCACCATGGGCCGCCGTGCCGGTACCGCCGCCGCGGCTGACGCCCTGGCGAAATAACCGCCAACTGACAGGAGTCCGCAAGCCATTGCCGCTTGCGGACTCTTTTTGTTTCATACTTGACATATTGATGCTGTTTTTATCGGGTTATGTTCCGATAAAGTTGCTGAATTTCGTATTTTATCGGGTTATAACCCTCATTTCATCGCATCAGCCGGATCAACGCCCTTCGGTGGCTGATCGACAAATGACAGATGAACTGAAGTTTTATCAGTCCACCATCATCTTCAGGTTCAACCATAATGCGGGCCGTATACAAGCGCGGCTGTAGTTGACGTAGTCGTCGTCCAGGGTTCCGTCGGCCAGAACGCACGCGGCGCGGTACTGGGTGGTGCCGGGCGACCGCAGCCACCACCAGCCGGTGTCGGCACCTTCCGGCGTCCGATGGGCGGCGGACGTATACGCGCCCATCTGCCGGGCGTAGGCCGTCGGCGCCATCCGGGAGGACGCGGTCCCGCTGCCGGAAGCCATGACCCCCATGTATCGGTTCGCCTCTGCATAGCTCAGCAGGAAAACCCTGTCCCAGGTGTTGCTGCCGCCGCTGCCCTTCCACTGGCTGCCGTCATAGCCCTGGGCCTGGCTGTTGTCGACCGCTGTCATCAGGATCGCCTTTTGCTCCTTTTCGCTGAAGGCCCTGTCCAGGAAGTCCTTGTTCAGCCACGCGTCCAGGGTACATTTCGCCCATGTCACATCCGCGTAGCTCAGGTGATACGGCTGCACGTCCAGCCCATACCGGCTGATCAGCAGCGCCCGGGCATTGTCCTCGTCATAGTCGAGCACCTGCCACTGGATGGGCGTCCGGTCAGTCCCCGCCTTCGTCTGCGGATAGCTGCCAAAGGTCACATAGCCGCCCACGGTCCTGTAGGGTTTCAGTTTTTCCTCGTTTGCCTGCCGGTACCGGATGTCAGGGATGATCACCTGCGTGACCGCATAAAGCCCGGCCATCACCAGCGCCGCCGCCAGGAAGGCAAGGACGGTATGCCGCTTCTTCTTCTTCGCGGCGGCCGCCTCTTTCCGCCGGCGCTTTTCCTCCTCCTGCCGCCTGCGCTCGTCATCCGCCGCCACGCAGGCCGCATACCGTTCCGCCGCTTTTTTCCGCAGCGGATCAACATCGCGGTAGCCGTCCAGCTCGGCGTTCGCGAGCTTCTTTTTGACGTCGTTCCATTTGCTGCTGTCGTCGCCCGCGGCCTCCATCGCCTTGATGACCTGGGCGTACAGATTGGCACACCTGGCCTCGGCAAGCTGCCTGGATTTTTCCGACAGCTCGGCGGCTTCCTTCCGGCACTTTTCCGCCTGGGCCTTCGCGTCTTTATAGTCCGCGATCGAGTCGAACAGGTCGGCCACCTCATGCAGCCTCTTGGAGGAGAAGTGGACGGCCTGCCACGTATCCATCGCCTGCCGGTAGATCACCTTCTGCCGGGCACTCCGGATATAGCCTTCATAGGCCATCAGCTGTTTCGGATCGGCAAAGCGCAGGGCCTTCTTCCAGTCAGGATCGTTTTCATAGGCGGGATCCGTTTCCGCCAGGTCGGTTTCCCGGGCCAGCTTCAGCGTGACGCAGGTCTTGGCCGCATAGGCCGGTGCATATTTCGCGTCGATGTCCAGCACGCGTTCCAGGTATTTGGCAGCGCTGTCGTAATCCCCGTCCTCCATGAACAGCCAGGCGCGGTCCATCAGGCTGCGGATGCCGGGCGCTGCGCCCGCCGCGTTTCCGGTCCGCGGTGCGCCGGGCTGCGGATGGGTTTGATTTTCCTGCTTCCGGCACAGCTTCCGGATGCCGTGGATCAGGTCCTGCATGAAGCCCAGCCTGCCCATGTCCAGCGCCTGCAGGTGGCTGAACTCCTCTGGCATGTCATAGGGATCCATGTCCTTGTAGGCGGGCACGAGGGTCTTGTCCTGCCCGGCCTTGATCAGGGCCAGGTACCGGCTCCATTCGTTTTTCACCCACACGGCGCGGAAGTATTCCGGCCGGGTGCCCAGCACGACCATTACGCTGGCGCTGTTCAGCGCCGCGTAGATATAGGGTTCATACTGTATGCCCAGCTTGTCCTCCAGCGTGATCCGGCTGAAGAACACCTTGAAGCCCTCGCGCTTCAGCGCATTGTACATATCCATGGCCAGCACGCTGTCCGGCGTGCGGCGGCCCTGCTCGTCAGTCTCCTTGTAGCAGATGAAGACATCAAAGGGCTCCTCCCGGCGGGAGATCTCCAGGATGTCCTTCTGGATAGCCTCGATCCGGGCGGCCTCGGCCTCATACACGGCCCGCTGCGCGTCGTCGGCGTACCGCAGCGCGGACCGGTAGTCGTCGTCCGCCAGGATGGAAATCAGCTGCGTGCGGTTGACCGTCGGCAGGCGGCGGTGCGTGGCGGGATCCTCCACGTACTCGACGCCGTACCGGCAGAGCACCAGCGACCAGTAGGCCTCGGCATCCGTGCGGTCCTCCCGAAGGATCTGCTCATAGATGTCCGCGGCCTTATCAAACTCGTTCTGCCGGCGGAAGTGGTTCGCCCGGTCGTACAGGTTCGCCCGCCGGTCGCTGTCCAGCTTCGGCAGGGTCTGCATCGTCCCGCAGTACGCGCACGCACAGGTCGTCGCGCCGGCGTTAAAGCGAAGGTCTCCCCCGCACATTTTGCATTTGAATGGAATCATGAGGTCGCACGCCTTTCTGTCAAGCAAGTCGAGGATATCATGCGAATTATAACGCAAAACAGGGCGTCTTTCAATGGTCACTGTTCACGGGGTGAACAGTGACCACAGGGGGGGACTGACGTCCCCCCTGTGTAACCCCCCTGACGGCATTTCCTGTCGGGACTACGTCCCTCCCGGGCGGAAACGCCGCAAGGTATAAATGGCTTCGCCGTTTAGTCCTCGCACCGTACATGCCGCTGCTGCGGATTACAGTCAGGGGGGTGCCCCCCTGACAACCCCCTCGGCACGTCCTCTGCTGCACTCCCATCCCATCGCCTTTCAGGTTCGGCCTACGGCCTCATCCGCCGGGTGAACCGGCGGACTCCGGGATTCCGTGCCTCCGAGGACAGTCTGGTACGTCGCTAAGCTGTAATGGTGGACAGCTGAGGAAAACGACAGTTTGGCCTGCGGCCCCTTGTGCTTGTGAGGTTTATCGGCTATGTCACTGAACTATGAAGATGGTTGGCAGGAGATAACCCATCGTTCGTCTTTCACTGTTCCTGTTTTCACTACTTTGCGATATCCGTGATCAGTGACCTTGAAAATCGCTTCCGTCTGCCGTATAATGGTTTTGATCGAAAGGGGCTGATGGACAGATGAAGGAGCTGGGATACTACAACGGGCGGATCGCGCCGCTGGGTGAAATGACCGTGCCGATGAACGACCGGGCCTGCTGGTTCGGTGACGGGGTGTATGAGGCGCAGCTGGTCCGCCACGGGCAGATTTTTACCCTCGACGAGCACGTGGACCGGCTGTATCGCAGCGCCGCGGCGCTTTCGATCGAGCCGCCGATGGACAAAGCAGCGCTCAAAGCGCTGCTCCGGGACCTGGTCGGGCGGATGGACGACGGCGACCTGATGCTGTACTACCAGCTGACCCGGGGCGCGTCGGGGCCG
>CACXEB010000291.1 GCA_902766515.1 uncultured Eubacteriales bacterium | reverse complement strand
CGCCGATGGTACTTGGCTGGACACGGCCCGGGAGAGTAGGTCGCCGCCGGAATCCAATGCAGGATCGCATTCAGCGGTCCTGTTTTTGTTCCGGCGAAAATTTTTCTGTTGGAACACGCAACAAAATGCAGGGCTGCTTCGTCTGATATAGTGACGGTTTGACCGCAAATCAACAATGGGAGGTTCTTATGAAAAAGAGAACATGGATCGTCATTCTGGTGTCTGTACTGCTGACCGCCGCCATCTTCGCATCCGCAGCCCAGGAAAGCGAATGGAAAACGATTTTTGAGGCAGGGCGGAAGCTGCTTTTCGCCACCGATAACGTGACGCTGGAAGGCACTGCGGAGTTTTCCATGAACGGAGAGCACTTCAAAACCATGAAGACAAAGTACGTACAGGCCGGGTATGATTCCTTACTGGACTACACCCTGCTGACGCCGTTCGAAAGCGACTTTGGCGAGCATGGGGAAAAGAAAACCGGCTATCTTATCGTCGCAAACACGGATGATGAGTATGAGTTCGCCAATCTGTACGCCTATCATTATTATAACGATCTGTACAAAACCGGTTCGGACGACGCCTGTGATTCGCTCGTCAGGACCAGCCCGGCGATCGAGGCCGCCGTCCGGCTGGCGGGCGTCGTATTTGACCAGGCGGGCCAATGGCTGGGGGAAAGCGCGCTGCAGGTCGTCAGGTCGGACGATACCGGCAGGACGCTTCATATCCAGGTCAATGAGCAGGATGTTCCCGAGCTTGCCAATGTCGCTTTGACGCTCTGCGCGCAGCACATTATCAACCGGGCGTTCAAAAGGACCGATTATGACAGCAATTCCAACTATGGGCTGACAACGGCGGGCATGATCGCGGCAGATGTCCGCAGTTACGCCCTGAAATCCGCCGATGTGACGGTCGAAATGGACGCGGCCGGCCGCCTGACCGGCTTGAAAGGTTCGGTTTCGGTGAATCTGTTCTTTATGATTCCCCGGTATGGGAGCGCGGAAAGCAATCCGGAGGACGGAACCGACTGCCTGGATGTCAGCTTTGATATTTCCATCGGCAGCTACGGCGACAGCCATGTTGAAGCGTTCGATCCGGCGGCTTACGGGATCAGCCTTCCACGGTAACGACGGTCAGTACGCCGTCCGCGATACGGAAACGGACGTTCCGGCCGGCGAATAAAAACCCATAGACCCGTTCGGGGTCGTTCTGGTACGCGGGACGCGGATCCAGGCTCAGCGCCTGGAGCAGCGCTCCGCGTTTTTCTTCCGGAAACAGCTTGAGCAGCTCCGGCGGACAGCAGACGGTCAGCCGGTCCGCGGAATGCGAGTCGGCAAAGCCGCCCCGGGCCTCCGGTACGGATTCGGCATACGGCAGATAGGGTTTGATATCATAGATCGGCGTACCGTCCATGAGATCAATACCGCTCACGATCAGGTCCGCTTGGCTTTCTGTCATCCGGACCTCCCGAAGGCGCACCAGCGACAGGCCCAGCCGGTTGGGACGAAAAGGCGAGCGGCTGGCAAACACCCCAACCCGGGCGTTGCCGCCGAGCCGCGGCGGCCGGACGAGGGGTTCGAAATGCTCTTTTTCAGGTACAGCGCTGAAGCCCCAGATCAGCCACAGATGGCTGAACTGATCGATCCCCCGGACGGCATCCGGCGTATCAAAGGGCGGCAGGAGCGCGACGCGGCCCAGCAGTTCGCTGCCCAGCCCGCTCTGCCGGGGCAGGCCGAACTTTTCCGGAAAATCCGTATGGATCAAGGCGACGGGCGAGATGGTCATGATTTCCCTGCTCATTCGTCCGCCTCATTTCCGCTGACTGCTTCCACGGCCGCTTTTGCCGCGTCCCAGGAGAATCCCCGCCGGACCAGCTGCTGGACCGCACGGCGGAGGACATCCGGATCGGAAACGTCCTTCCTTGCAAGCAGTTTCCCGGCGATCCGCTGCGCGGAATCCGATTCATCTTCGTCGGACCGCTCCGACAGCGCTTCCCGGGCGACCTCCTCGCTGACGCCCTTCCGGCGCAGCTCCGCGTACAGGCGCCGGGACCCGTAGCGCTGGGCACGGCTTTCGACAAAGTGGCCGGCATAGCGCGAATCATCCACATATCCCGCCTGGGTCAGCGTCTCCATGACCCGGGCGACGGTTTTTTCGGGATAACCGCTTTGCAGAAGCCGCTGGGCGGTCTCCTGTTCCGTGGCGTCACGTACGCTCAGCAGCGCCGCCGCGCGCTCCATTGCGCTGGCGTAGGACTGGTCGGACCATGCCTGGCGCCAGCGCTCCGGATCAATGGCTTCTCCGACCTGTACCCGGAACTGTCTGAACAGCGGGGAAGGGATACGGATCTCCTCCCCGCTGTCGAAAAACACGCGCACACAGCCGGGCAGCCGGCGGAGTTCGGTGACGATGCTCATGGTCCCCCTACGCTTTCCATATTGCGCGGGCGATGTCGCGGTTGACCGCCGTGATCACGCCGCTGCGCTGTTCCGATACCGCTGACGATAAAAACGCGAACCCGTAAATGCCCTCCGGGGGCGTTTCCTCACGGAAAAACAGCCCGTGGACCGCGCCGTACGCCAGCCCCTGGTGACCGTACAGCGGGAAGGGCAGCGCCGAATCCTGGTAGATGAAGCAGCCGAGCCCTTCCCTGAGGCAGGGGTCGCGCCGGCCGAACGACGACAGCGGGACGCGCATGGTCCGGCAGGCCGGGGTCTCGAGCGTCCATTGGGCCAGCTTCAGCAGGCCCGGCGCGGTCACGCAGAGCCCGCCGTGCGCGGTCAGGTAATCCAGGCGGACATCCATCTCCCGGAGGGGCTGCGCCTGGCGGGCCGCGGCGTCATAGTTGGGCATCCTGGAAGGTGGCATCAGCCGCCACGCGTCCGCGAGCACGCCCCGGACCTGCTGCGGCAGGAAGGTTGCCCCGCCGCAATCGGGCGGCAGGACGGAAAGTACAATGTCATTGAACGGCTGCCCCAGCGCCGCTTCCAGTATGGCGCCGACCAGTCCTGCTCCGAAATTGCTGTATTCGAATCCCTCGTCCGGCCGGTGCTCCGTAAAGCTGTCCGCCAGCAGGAGGGACTGTACCGGCTGCGGCTTCGCCAGGGCGGCCTGGTAGGCCGTGCCGTCGCGCAGGCCGGCCCGGTGGGCGATCAGCAGCCGCAGGGTGATGGGCTTTTGCGGCGCGCCGGGATGGCGTACGGGAAACCCAAGCCAATCCGATACATCGCGGTCCAGGTCGATCCGGCCGTCCTCCGCCAGGCGGAGCGCGGCGGCGGCGGTAACGAATTTGGAGATGGACGCCGCCCGGAAAAAATGATCCGGCTGCGCGGCGATTTGTTCACGCAGCCGGTCGATGCCAAAGGCTGCCGATGTGATGCCGCGCCGCGCGTCCATCAGCGCCAGGACGCCGCCCTGGGCGCGTTCCCTGCGCAGGACGGACGCGATCCGCCCGCACAGCGCCGGGTCCGGCTGCCACTGCGTCCACGCGGTCCAGCGGACAGCCGGCTTCGGGACGGTTTTGATCAGGAGGCTGTACAGTCTGTCATTCATGCCTGTTTCTCCGTGCCTGGTTCAGGAAGCGTACGCCAAAGTACAGGCAGCCGATGATCACCAGCACTGCGCTCAGCAGCTGGGACACACGGATGCCCGTCCCACCGACGTACAGGCTGTCGCTGCGCAGGCCTTCGATCAGAAAGCGCGGGATCCCGTAGACGATCATATACAGGGGCAGGCCGTCTCCGCTCCGCCACCGTTTCCGTGTGAAGTACAGGATCAGGAAACCGATCAGGTCCGCGACGGACTCGTAAAAGAAAGCGGCCTGATACCACTGGCCGTCGACATGGACCGCGTAGGGGAAAAACTGGAGCGCCTGATCCGTGATGACCTGCCCATAGGCTTCTCCGTTGAAGAAGTTGCCCCAGCGGCCGATGGCCTGGGCGAGCAGCACATAGGGGATCGCCATGTCAACGAGGGGGCGCAGCTTGAGCCGTTTGACGCGGGCATAGACCAGTGCCCCGGCCAGACCGCCGATGATGCCGCCATAAATGGCAAGCCCGCCCTCCCATACGTAAAGGATGGAGAGCGGGTTGCCGGCGTAAAGATCCCATCGGAACGCCACATAATACAGGCGCGCCCCGATCAGCCCCAGGGGGACGATCACCAGCGCGAGATCCAGGGCGGTGCCCTGCGGGAGCCCCAGGCGCTTCTCGTCACGGCCGGACAGGACGACGGCCAGCAGGATCGCCAGGGCGATCAGCAGACCATAGACGGAAACGATACCGAATAACCGCATGGGGTCATTCCTCGTCCTCGCGGACCACGAAATCAAAGTAACCCAGGTACCTGAGGAGGGCTTCGCGGTTGGCGACGAAGTCGATCTCCTCGCAGGAACCGCTGGAATAACTGATCGTGCGGTGCGTACCGTCGATCGGGATGCGCATCTGGTCCATGGTGGCTTCCTTCAGGCGGAACGCCGTGTCGGCGGCCTCCAGCAGGTCCATGGTGCTCATGTCCGTGACGAGGGTATTGCTGACCACGACTTCGAGCAGCTCCATGGCCTGATCATAGGAAATGCTGGACAGCTTGTCCTTCAGGCTGAACAGGACGTTGCGGGCGCGGGTGGTGCGGCGGTAATCGTATTTTTCACCATTGATGGCGGACTGCGACTTCCGGCAGCGCATGTAGATGACGGCGGCGTAGGGGCTCAGCATATAGGTGCCTGCGCCCTTCAGCGCGGGCTTTGCCCAGCTGGAGGTATACGCGTTTTTGCCGCGCAGGTATTCCGCTTCGCCCTTGGTCAGCTCGATTTGGACCCGCCCGACGCCGTTCTCGTCCTTGACGCCGGCCGCGTTGATGATGTTGAGTACCATCGACCAGTTGACGACGATATAGTGGTCGATCCGGATGCCGAAGTGCGAGCCGTAGATATCGATGAGTTTTTCGACCGCTTCCTGGTTGTTGCCGTTATTGGGCACAAAACGGCTCAGCCGGTTGAACTTGCCGTCCGGCCGCTGGATCAGCAGGTCGCGGACAAAGGAGGTCAGGATCACGCGGTTCATAAAGGTATCCACCGTGACCAGGATCATCCCGTCCGTATTGCCGAGGGTGCTGGGCGTCGAGATATTCTGTACCGCTGCCGAAACCTCGTCGATATATTTCGTGTAGTCGTTGTCCACGGTGCTGGCGGCCGGCTCCTCCGGTTCGTCGCCCGTGTCGTCGTTCAGGCTGCCCCTGGAGGCGTCCTCCCGGTTGCCCCAGGAATCCACGCACAGGAGCAGGTAGTTGGTGATGCCGGGCGGCGTGTCGGGAATCTCTTCCTTGCTGAGGGTGGGAACATCCTTCGGCTTGTCCGCTGACGCCGGGAGCAGGCTCAGGGCCAGGACCAGGCAGACGACCAGTGCGGTCCAACGTTTCATGTCCATACAAGACCTCCTGTTATTGGGG
>CACXEB010000290.1 GCA_902766515.1 uncultured Eubacteriales bacterium | reverse complement strand
GCCATCGTGGACGAGGTCGACTCCATCCTGATCGACGAGGCGCGCACGCCGCTGATCATCTCCGGCCAGGGAGAGAAATCGACGGACATGTACGACCGGGCGCACCGCTTCGTCATCCGCCTGACGCCGGAACCGGATTACCATGTCGAGGAAAAGGACAAGGCGGTCACCCTGACCGACGAAGGTGTCCGGAAGGCTGAAAGCGCCTTCGGCATTGAGAACCTTTCCGATCCGGACAACAACGATCTCAACCATTACCTGATCCAGGCGCTGAAGGCCAACGCGCTGATGAAGCGCGATGTCGACTATGTCGTGCAGAACGGCCAGGTCGTTATCGTGGACGAGTTCACGGGCCGACTGATGATCGGCCGCCGCTATTCGGACGGCCTGCACCAGGCGATCGAGGCGAAGGAAGGCGTCAAGGTCGAGCATGAGAGCAAGACGCTGGCCACCATCACCTTCCAGAACTACTTCCGCATGTACGGCAAGCTGTCCGGCATGACGGGTACCGCCAAGACGGAGGAAGAGGAATTCCAGGGCATCTACAGGCTCGACGTCGTACAGGTTCCCACGAACATGCCGATGATCCGGCAGGATCTGAACGACGTGGTCTACCGCAGCAAGAAGGGCAAGTACCAGGCGGTCATCGAGGAGATCATCCGCCGGCACGAAACGGGTCAGCCCGTGCTGGTCGGTACGGTATCCGTCGAGGTCAGCGAGCTGCTGTCCAGGATGCTGGACCTACGCGGCATCAAGCACAACGTGCTGAATGCCAAGCAGCATGCCCGCGAAGCGGAAATCGTCGCCCAGGCCGGCCGGTACGGCGCGGTGACGATCGCCACCAACATGGCCGGCCGCGGTACCGACATCCTGCTGGGCGGCAACCCGGACTTCATGGCCAGGAACGCCCTGCGGCAGGACAACGTCGAAGAGGAGCTGATTGAAGCGGCGACCGGTTTCCAGGAGGAGGTCCCGGAGGATGTCGCCGCCATCCGCGAGCGCTATCGCGAGCTCAAGGCGGAATTCAAGAAGACGACCGACCAGGAGCATGAAAAAGTCGTCAAAGTCGGCGGCCTGCATATTATCGGCACCGAGCGCCATGAGTCCCGCCGTATTGACAACCAGCTGCGGGGCCGCGCCGGCCGCCAGGGCGACCCGGGTTCGTCCCAGTTCTATATCGCGCTGGAAGATGACCTGATGCGGCTGTTCGGCGGCGACAGGATCACGCCGATGATCGAGCGCCTGGGCATGGATGAAAACACGCCGCTGGAAGCCGGCATGCTCACGCACCAGATCGAAAACGCCCAGAAGCGCGTGGAATCCAGGAACTACCAGATCCGCAAGAACGTGCTGCAGTTCGACGACGTGATGAACCAGCAGCGCGAGATCATCTATGGCCAGCGCATGCAGGTGCTGCGCGGCGAAAACATGCGCGAAGTGATCCGGTCGATGGAGGATTCCCTGATCGACGAGGCGGTCACGCGCTTCTGCGCCGCCGACCGGTCCGCCGACTGGGACATCGCCCAGATGACGGATTACCTGGAGCGCCTCTGCATCAAGCACGGCACGATCGCCGCCAACGCGTCGGCCGTATCCTCCTTCCTGAAGGAAGACCTGACGGCCTTCCTGAAGCGGGAGGCGGGACGCTTCTATGAAGAGCGCGAACAGGAAATCAGCCAGATCGGCATCGAAATGCGCGAACTGGAGCGCGCCATCCTGCTGAGATGCGTCGATTCGCGGTGGATGGACCATATCGACGCGATGGACCAGCTCCGGGACGGCATCGGCCTGCGCGCTTATGGCCAGAAGGACCCGGTCAACGAATACAAGCTGGAAAGCTATGACATGTTTGAAGAGATGGTCCACCTGATCCGCGAGGATACGGTCCGCCGTCTGTGCCAGGCGAAGATCGAGCAGCGCGCGCCGGAGCGCCGGGCTGTCGCAAGGGTGACGGTCACCAAGGGCGCGGACACCGCGCCCCAGCAGGAAGCCCCGCGCAACCCCGTGCGCGCGGCCAAGAAAATCGGGCGCAACGACCCGTGCCCCTGCGGCAGCGGCAAGAAATACAAGAACTGCTGCGGCAAGAACGTATGACAGAAAAGCAGGATATATTAAAACGGTACTTTGGACATGACGCATTCCGTCCCGGCCAGGAGGAGATCATCGACGCGCTCCTGGCTGGGCGGGATGTTTTGGCAGTGATGCCGACAGGCGCGGGAAAATCGCTGTGCTATCAGGTGCCCGCGATGATGCTCACAGGCATCACCCTGGTCATCTCGCCCCTGATTTCACTGATGAAGGACCAGGTGACGGCGCTGAACGCCGCCGGCATGCCTGCCGCCTACCTGAACAGCACCCTGACGCAGGCGCAGATGGACAAGGCGCTCAGCAACGCTTACCAGGGGAAGTACCGCTTCATTTATGTCGCGCCCGAACGGCTTGCGGCGCCCACCTTTATCCGCTTCTGCGCGCAGGCGGCCATCGCGCTGATCGCGGTCGACGAGGCGCACTGCGTGTCGCAGTGGGGGCAGGATTTCCGCCCGAGCTACCTGAAAATCGCGGAGTTTTTTGCGCAGCTGCCGAAGCGGCCGCCGGTCGGCGCGTTTACCGCCACGGCCACGCAGAAGGTCAGCGACGATATCCAGCAGCTGCTGCAGCTCAGGAATCCGATCCGGGTCACGACGGGATTTGACCGGCCGAACCTCTTTTTCGAAATCCTCCAGCAGAAGAAACGTACCGAGGCTGTGATCCACTGGGTGCTGCAGCATCCTTCTGACAGCGGCATCATCTACTGCAGTTCGCGCAAACAGGTCGAGGACCTGAGCCGGAAGCTGTGCGAAGCCGGCATCACGGCGACGCGATACCATGCCGGGTTATCGGACGAGGAACGGAAAACCAACCAGGAGGATTTCCAGTATGACCGGGCGCGGGTCATGGTGGCGACGAACGCCTTCGGGATGGGCATCGACAAATCCAATGTGCGGTACGTCCTGCATGCGCAGATGCCGCGCAGCATCGAAGCCTACTACCAGGAAGCGGGGCGCGCCGGACGGGACGGCGAGCCGGCGGAGTGCGTCCTGTTTTATAACCGGCAGGATATCATCATCTCACGTTTTCTGATCGACCGCGGTGAGCCGAACGAAGCGCTCAGCGACGAGGAACGGCAGACGGTGCGGCGTCAGGAATACCAGCGGCTCAACCGCATGGTCGACCTGTGCGAGGGTACGGAGTGCATCCGGAACGGCCTGCTGCGCTATTTCGGTCAGAAGACCGCGGGCGGTCCCTGCGGGTTATGCTCCCGCTGCGCCGGTTCACGCGCGTCAGAGGTCCTGAGGCAGCCCGTCACGCCCTCCGCGGCGGTGGTTGACGCGGCGCCGACGCCGGTCAGCAGCGTGGATGAGGACGGCCTGGAGGACCTGATCATCCGCCTGAAAGCCTGCCGGATCACGCTCGCGAAGCAGGAGAGGATGCCGGCCTATATCGTCTGCGACGATAAAACACTGCGGAACATGGCCCAGCTCCGGCCTTCCGATATCGACGGGCTCAGCCGGGTGCAGGGGATCGGGGAGGTCAAGCTCCGGAAATACGGCCAGGCTTTCCTGCAGACGATCGCGGAATGGCGGCGCATCCATCCGGAATGGGACGACGCGCCTGACTGCTCCCAGCCGCCGGCGGACGAAACCCCAGAACCGGATGCCGCGGAGCGGGTGCTGCTGGACCGGTGCCGGCAGGCGCAGCTGACCGTCCGGCAGGCGGCCATCCTGCTCGCGCAGCCGGAAAAGGTCGTGGAAAAGTGGCTGGTCTCAGTGCCCGATTCCGGGAAAGTCACCTGACGAAAACCGGAGAATAACAGCACTTGCGGTGATTCACAGGAGATGCTATAATACTATGGGTAGTTATGCCGGGAGATTCCGGCGCTGCCGGAACGGAAGGTGATCCACGATGCAGAGCATGACGGGCTATGGACAGGCCGGAAAATCGGCGGACGGGCGGAGCGTGACGGTGGAGGTCCGCTGCGTCAATCATCGGTTTCTCGATCTGAACCTCCGGCTGCCCCGCGTGCTCAACGCGGAGGAAGCGTTCATCCGGGAAACCGCCAAGGAACAGCTGGTCCGGGGTCATGCGGATATCAGCGTCACCTATCTCAACACGCGGGAGGACGCCGTTACCGTCACCGCTGATACGGGACGGGCCCGCGCCTACTGGCGCGCGATCGGGGAGGTCCGGAGCGCCCTGGGATTCGATCAGGCGCAGGACGATCTCCGGATGCTTCTTTCGCAGCCGGGCATCCTGAACGAGCAGCCTGCGGAAGAGAACATGGACGCGCTGGAAGCCCTCCTGAAAGAAGCGCTGGAGGAAGCGTTCGGACAGGTCCGCAGCGCCCGTCTCCGCGAAGGTGAACGCCTCAAAGCGGATATGTCCGGGCACCTCAGTGCCCTGGCGGCATTGACTGAACAGCTGACCGCGCTGGCGGCCGACCTGCCTGCCCAGTATCAGGCGCGGCTCACGGAAAGGCTGGCGCGGCTGCAGTCACCTGCCGAGCCGCAGCGGCTGGCGCAGGAGGTCGCGCTGTTCGCGGACCGCTGCGCGATCGATGAGGAGCTTTCCCGGCTGAAGGCGCACATCGCGGAAATGCGGAGCATCCTCGGAGCGGAAGGCACGATCGGCAAACAGCTGGATTTCCTGCTGCAGGAAATGAATCGCGAAGCCAATACAGCCGCTTCCAAGTCTGTCTCCCTGGAAGTGACCCGCGCCGCGGTACAATGCAAGAACGAGATTGAAAAACTCCGTGAACAGGCCCAGAATGTGCTGTAAGGCAGGAGGTTGACTATGCAGGGTCAGGGAAAGGGCATGCTGCTGGTGATATCGGGACCTTCCGGTGTCGGCAAGGGAACGCTGGTCGAGCGGCTGATGGCCGGGGATGATTCGCTACAGTTTTCCGTCAGCGTGACGACCCGGGAAAAACGCCCGGGCGAGATCGACCACGTATCCTATCATTTCATATCCGAAGCCGAGTATGACCGGCTGCTGGCCGAGGACGCTTTCCTGGAGCACGCCACTGTACACGCGGCCCGCTACGGGACGCTGAAGCGTGAAGTCTATGACCGCATGAACGCCGGGAAAAACGTGATTCTGGACATTGACACGCAGGGCGCCATGCAGGTGATGGACCAGATGCCGGAGGCGGTCAGCATCTTCATTCTGCCGCCGAGCTTCTCGGAGCTCGAGCGCCGTCTGCGCGGCAGGAAGACGGAGACAGAGGAAAGCATCCAGCGCCGCCTGCGCAACGCGCGTCAGGAGGTCCTGCTGCTCCCGCGCTACACCTACGCGCTGATCAACGACGACCTGGACGAAGCGAGCGAAACCCTTCGCAGCATCGTCCTTGCCGAAAAACAGCGCACCACCCGCTGCCTGCCTGCGGTCGGACCGTAAGCATCGAACAAGAAAGACTATACAGACGCTAAGGAGGAATACCATCCATGGCTATGAACAAGCCCGCCATCGATACCATTTGCCAGAAGGTTGACAGCCGTTACACCCTGGTCGTGGAATCCGCCAAGCGCGCGCGTCAGCTGATTGACGGCGCCCTGCCGATGATCGACTGCAAGGACCGCAAGCCACTGTCCTGCGCGGTGGAAGAGATCAACCGCGGCCTGCTGATCTATCACCGCAACCTGGAGGATGAGGAGAACTGATGAATCCGGAACGTCGTTTGAGCGTCGTGCTGGGGGTCAGCGGCGGGATCGCGTGCTATAAGAGCTGCGAGATCGTCTCCAGGCTCGTCAAGGCCGGCGCGGATGTCTGGGTGATCATGACGGAAAACGCCTGCAGGCTGGTCCAGCCGCTGACCTTCCAGACGCTGAGCAAGCATCCGGTCGCGGTCGATACCTTCCAGCCGGTCAACGCGTTTGAGGTGGAACATATCGCGCTCGCCCAGCGGGCGGATCTGTTTTTGATCGCGCCCGCGACGGCCAACATCCTGGCCAAGATGGTCCATGGCCTGGCGGATGACATGCTGTCGACCACGGTGCTCGCGACCCGGGCGCCGGTCCTGGTGGCCCCGGCCATGAATACCGCGATGTGGGAAAACGCCGCCACGCAGGAGAACATCCGACTCCTGAAAAGCCGCGGCGTCCGCCTGTGCGGACCGGAAGGCGGCAGGCTGGCGTGCGGCGACAGCGGTGTCGGCCGCATGGCGGAGCCGGAGACGATCGTTGAGGAAGCGCTCCGGATGCTTCGCCGGGAGGAGCCGCTCCGGGGGCTGAACGTGCTGGTCACGGCCGGTCCGACACGGGAACCGATCGATCCGGTGCGTTTTATCACCAATCGCTCCAGCGGTAAAATGGGATATGCGCTCGCGGAGGCCGCGCTTGACATGGGTGCCCGGGTGACGCTGGTCACCGGCCCTGTCAGCCTGGCCGCGCCTGAGCGCGTGCGTGTGCTGCCGGTCGAGACGACAGAGGACCTTCTGCGGGTCATGGTGTCGGAGGTGCCGCAGCAGGATATCGTGATCCAGGCGGCCGCTCCGGCGGATTACCGGCCGGAAGCCGTTGCTTCCCAGAAGATCAAGAAGACCGACGGCGAACCGCTCAGCCTGGTGATGCGTGAAACCCCGGACGTGGCGCGGAAGGTGGGCGAACTGCGGCGGAAGGACCAGTATATCGTCGGATTCGCCGCCGAAACGGAACATCTGGCCGAGCATGCCGCCGGCAAGCTGGAACGCAAGAACCTTGACATGATCGTCGCCAACGACGTGACCCAGGCCGGCGCGGGTTTTGATGTCGATACGAATATCGTCACCCTGATCACCCGCGACGGCGTGGAAGCGATCCCGCAGATGACCAAAAAGGACCTGGCCCGCCTGATCCTGGAGCGCATCCGGGAGCATCGTACGGAGGCGTGATTTGTACGCGCAGATCATAGTGGACATCGCCGCCAGCGAGGTCGACCGGCTCTACACCTACCGGATCCCGGAAGGGCTTTCCCTGACGCCGGGATACCGTGTGCGCGTGCCGTTCGGCGCCATGACGAAGGAAGGCTGGGTCGTCGGCCTGACCGAAACGACGGACGTACCGGACGGTAAGCTGCGCGATATCCTGTCGGCGTTGGAGGACTACGCGGCGCTTCCGCCCGCGATGCTGGATCTGGCGCGATTCATTGCCGATCAGCATGGCTGCCCGCTCTGCATGGCGCTGCGCCTGATGATTCCGGCAGAAATGCGCAGGGAGCGCGTCAGGGTGCGGACGGAAACCGTCGCCCAGTCAGCGGTTTCGCCGGAGGAGCTGAACCGCTGCCTCGAGGGACTCAGCAAGCGGCAGCTGCGCGCGCGGATGCTGCTGACGCTCCTCAGGGACGGGGAGCCGCATCCGGTCTCCGAGATCAGGACGCTGGTCCGGACGCCGAAGGATGTGATGGATCGTCTGTCCGAGGCCGGCGTTATCCGCGTGTATGAGCGCGAGGCGCTCCGGTCGCCCCGGCTGCTGCCGGTGCAGGCGGGGGAATCGCCTGCGCCCACGGAAGAGCAGCGCGAGGCGATGGAGGAAATCGACCTGGCCCTCGGCCGGATGGCGCACAGCACCCGCCCCTTGAAGCGCAGCGACCGGTGTTTTTTGCTGTTTGGCGTTACGGGTTCCGGCAAAACGGAAGTGTACATGCACGCGGCGGAAATGTGCCTGGCGCAGGGCAAGGGCGTGATCCTGCTCGTCCCGGAAATTGCGCTGACCGGCCAGATGGTGGACTGGTTCCGCGCCCGTTTCGGACCGCAGACGGCCGTCCTGCACTCCAGGCTCAGCGCCGGGGAAAGGTATGACGAGTGGCGGCGCATCCGCAGGGGGGACGCCCGCCTGGTGATCGGCGCGCGATCCGCGGTTTTCGCTCCCGTGGAAAACCTGGGCGCCGTGCTGATTGATGAGGAGCATGAGCCGAGCTACCAGAACGAGCAGCATCCGCAGTATGACGCGCGGGACATCGCTGTCTGGCGCGCCGAGCATGAAAATGCCATCTGCCTGATGGGCAGCGCCACGCCGAGCATCCTGTCGTTCGCGCTGGCCAGGCGCGGGGATTATACGCTGCTGCAGCTCAGCAGCCGGGCGAACGGCCTGCCGCTGCCGGAGATCCGCGTCATCGATATGCGGCAGGAACTGAAATCGGGCAACCGGAACATTTTTTCCGAAGAGCTGCAGACGCGGCTGACGGAGACCATCCGGAGCGGGCAGCAGGCGATCCTGTTCATCAACCGCCGCGGTTACGCGCCGGGCATGACGTGCAGGATGTGCGGACTGACCGTGCGCTGCCCTGTATGCGACGTCACGATGACGTACCACAGGCAGCACAACGCGCTGCAGTGCCATTACTGCGGCCGGACGATCCCGGCGCCGCAGACATGCCCTGAGTGCGGATCGCAGAGCATCCGGCCGGTCGGCATCGGCACTGAACGCGTAGAAGCCGAAGTGCGCCGCCTGTTTCCCGACACCGGCGTGATCCGGATGGACCTGGATACGACCCGCGGCAAGGACGCGCATTATGACCTGATCAACGCGTTCCGCGCACGTGAGGCCCAGGTGCTGATCGGTACCCAGATGATCGCCAAGGGCCTGGATTTTCCGAATGTGACCCTGGTCGGCGCGATCCTGGCGGACCTTTCATTGAACCTGCCGGATTACCGGAGCGCCGAAAGGACGTTCCAGCTGCTGGTGCAGGTGGCTGGCCGGGCAGGACGCGCCGGCCTGGCCGGTCAGGTGGTCATCCAGACCTACAAGCCGGAGCATTATGCCCTGAAGGCGGCGGCTACGCAGGACTACCGGGCGTACTTCGAGGACGAGTTCAGCCGCCGCAGGAGCAAGCTGTATCCGCCGTTTACGATCATCGCCCGCTTTTTGGTGGAAAGCCGCGACCAGGAAGAGGCAATGAGCACCGCCCGCCGCCTGAAAGCGCAGACGGAGGCGGCGGTCAGCGCGCAGGGGATCACGCGGCGCCTGCTGATGATCCACGCGGATCACGCGCCGATCCAGTATATCGAGGGCGTATACCGGGCGCAAACCCTGATGAAATGGCTCAGCCACCCGGACAGTGAACGCTGCCTGGCACGGCTGCAGGAATGGACCCAGGAAAAGCCCTGCCGCATCAGCCTTGAAATCAATCCATCCACACTCGCATAGGACCGGAGGACACATGGAACGTAAAATTGTCAAAGTGGGCGATGAAGCCCTTCGCAAAGTCTGCAAACCGATGCAGAAGTTTGACCTGAGACTGTGGCTGCTGCTCAGGGATATGGCGGATACGATGTACAAGGCCGAAGGGGTCGGCCTGGCCGCGCCGCAGGTCGGCATCCTGCGCCGGGTGGTGGTCATCGATGTGGGCGACGGCCTGGTCGAGCTGGTCAATCCCACGATCGTCGACGCCTCCGGCGAGCAGGCCGGAAGCGAGGGCTGCCTGTCCATCCCCGGGAAACGCGGGTATGTGGTCCGGCCGGAGAAAGTGACGGTCAAGGCGCAGGACCGGCATGGCAAGCCGTTTGAGGTGACCGGCGAAGGCCTGTTCGCGCGGGCGCTCTGCCATGAGATCGATCACCTGGACGGCCGGCTGTATATCGATATCATGGATCATGAGATCGTGGACGATGACGAAGAGACAGGGGAAGAGGAACAGGCATGATGCGCGTGGTTTTCATGGGGACGCCGGAATTCGCCGTGCCGTCCCTGCAGGCGCTGTATGATATGCACCTGGATGTAGCCGGTGTGTTCTGCCAGCCAGACCGGCCGAAGGGACGCGGAAACAAGGTGGCGTTCTGTCCGGTCAAAGAGTTGGCGCTGGCGCACGGCACGCCGGTGTACCAGCCGCAGCGCATCCGGACTGACGGCGCCGCTGACCTCGCCGCGCTCCGGCCGGATCTGTGCGTCACGGCCGCTTTCGGCCAGATCCTGTCCGAAGAAAACCTGGCCGTCCCGAAGATCGGCACCGTGAATGTGCACGCCTCCCTGCTGCCGCGGTATCGTGGTTCCGCTCCGATCAACTGGGCGATCATCCATGGCGAAACGGTCACCGGCGTGACGACCATGATGACGGATAAAGGCATGGACACGGGGGATATCCTGCTGCAGCGCAGCGTTGCGATCCCCCCGGAGGCAACGGCCGGGGAGCTGACCCTGACGCTGCAGGAGACGGGCGCCGAACTGCTGAAGGAGACGCTGAAGCGGCTGATCGAAGGCAGCTGCCCGCGGACGCCGCAGGATCCTGCACTGGCCACTTATGACCCGATGATGCGCAAAGAGCTCGGATGCCTCGACCTGACGCGGGATGCCCGCCAGCTGCAGCAGCTGATCCGTGGGGTCAATCCCTGGCCCGGGGCGTACCTGCCGCTTGCGGACGGCCAGTCCCTGAAGGTCTGGCGCGCGGAAGCGCTGAATGACGTACACACGGGTCAGCCGGGGGATGTCCTGTGCGCAGACAGCCGCGAGGGGCTGGTCTACCGCACCGGCGAAAATACAGCCCTCCGGATCACAGAGATGCAGATGCCGGGCGGCAAACACATGAAACCGCAGGATTATCTGCGCGGAAACACGCTGGCGGAGCCCGCGGTCAAGGAGCAGTTATGACAGATTCCAAATTCCGTTCCCATCCATCCTCTCCCCGGAATGGCGACCGGCGTCCCCCGAGAGACAGCCGGAAGCCTTCCGATCGCCCGGCGCAGCGCGGCGCGGACCAAAAATCCTTCCGTGGACCGCAGGATCGTCCGGCACAGCGCGGCGCGGACCAAAAATCCTTCCGTGGACCGCAGGATCGCCCGGCGCAGCGCGGCGCGGACCGGAAATCCTTCCGTGGACCGCAGGATCGTCCGGCACGGCCCGGCGCGGACCGGCGGTCCTTCCGCGGACCGCATGACCGGCCTGCCCGCGAAACGGTCTCACCTGCCCGCGCGGCGGCCTATCGCGCGATCGTGGATGTGCTGGAACATGAAGCGTACACGGCCATGGCTGTGAACCGGGTATTGTCCGAAACGACCATGTCAGCCGCCGACCGCGGACTCTGCACCGCCCTGACCTACGGCACGCTGGAAAACCTGCTGTGCATCGATCACATCCTGTCTTCGTACCTGGAGGATATGTCCGGTCTTGATCCGCATGCGCTGATCATCCTGCGGATGGCGATCTGCCAGAAGAACTGGATGGACCGGATTCCGGATAACGCGATCGCCGATGAGGCGGTGAAGCTGGCGCGCTCCGTCGGCCTGGAGTCCATGACAGGGCTGGTGAACGGCGTCATCCGCGCGTTTCTCCGGAATGAGAAAGAGATCACGTGGCCGGAGGATGAGTTCGAACGGCTGGCGCTCACCCGTTCCGTACCGCTTTGGCTGGCCCGCCAACTGGAGGCGCATTACGGAAAAGAAGACGCGGTGAAGATGCTGGAATACCGTCCGACCGAGCACGGCATCGTCCTGCGGCCCAATATGATGCAGCTGAACGACCAGGCGTTTCAGCAGCTTCTGGACAAAAAGGCGTGGGCCGTCCGGCCGGGCCATGTCCCGCACGCGTGGTACGCGGACGGCGTGATGCAGCTGAGCCGGGATACGGATTACCGCAACGGGATGTTCAGCGTCCAGGGAGAGGCGAGCATGACCTGCGCCGAGCTGACCGGCGTGAAGCCCGGCATGCAGGTACTGGACTGCTGCGCCGCGCCCGGCGGCAAAACCGCTTATATGGCGGAAATGATGCAGGGAACGGGCCGTATCTTTGCGCTGGATGTGCATCCGCACCGCGTCGCGCTGCTGGAAGCGGCCGTCAAAAGGCTGCGGCTGGACAATGTGCGCCCGCAGCTGTATGACGCGACGCGCTTCAAGGAAGACTGGACGGAGCGCTTTGACGTCTGCCTGCTCGACGCCCCCTGTACCGGCCTGGGAGAATGGCATCAGAAGCCGGACATCGTATTCGGCATGACGCCGGAAAGCGTGACGGGCCTGACGGCCGTCCAGCAGGCCCTGCTGGACAACTGCGCGCGCTATGTCCGCCGCGGCGGGCGGCTGGTTTACGCTACCTGCTCCATCCTGCCGGAAGAAAACGAGATGCAGGTCCAGGCCTTTCTGGAACGGCATCCGGAATACGCTGCGGAGGAAATCCCGGCGTCGATCCGGGCGCTGTATCCTGCCGGCGCCAGGCAGGGGAGCCTGGGGCTCCAGCTGCTGCCGGGCCTGGACGGGGATGAGGGCTTCTATATGGCGGCCCTGAAACGGAAAGGTTGAACACATGCGTGCGGTTTGGGGCATGACGCCGGAGGAACTGAAAAACCTGATGTCGGAGTGGGGCGAACAGCCCTACCGCGGCATGCAGCTGTTCAGGGATTTGCAGAAGGGACTGGGTTTTAGTGAAATGACCGTCCTGGGCAAATCCCTGCGCCAGCGTCTCCAGGCACAGATGCCTGATCCGCCGGTCAGGATCCTTGAAAGCCATGAGTCCGCGCAGGATGGGACGGTTAAGCTGCTGTATGGCCTGAATGACCAGAATTGTGTGGAAGGCGTATTAATGCGCTATCACTACGGGGTGACCCTCTGCGTGTCCACGCAGGTGGGCTGCGCGATGGGCTGTCTGTTCTGCGCCAGTACGCTGGATGGCTGCGTCCGCAATCTTCAGGCGGAGGAAATGGTCGGCCAGGTGCTGTGCGCCAACAAGCTGCTGACGGCGAATGGGGAGCATGTCAGCCGCCTCGTCCTGATGGGCAGCGGGGAACCGCTGCAGAACTATGATGAAGTCCTGCGCTTTATCCGCCTGGTCACGCATCCGGAAGGGATGAACCTGAGCGTCCGGCGGATATCGCTGAGCACCTGCGGCCTGCCGGACCAGATCCGGCGGCTGGCCCGGGAAGGGCTGGACCTGACCCTGTCCTGGTCAATGCACGGGCCGAACGACGCGGTCCGGAAAAGAATCATGCCGGTCGCGCGCCGGTATACGATCGCGGAAACGCTGGACGCGTGCGAAGCGTATTATCAGGCCACCGGCCGGCGGCTGATCATCGAGTACGCGATGATTGACGGGGTCAACGCCTCAACCCGGGACGCGGCCGAGCTGGCGTCCGTGCTGAAGGGTGTCAATTGCCACGTGAACCTGATCGCGCTCAACAGCGTGAAGGAGCGCAGCCTGTTCGGGGCTTCCGAGAAGCAGATCGCGCAGTTTATTGCCGTCCTGAATGCAAGGGGCATTTCGGCGACCCGCCGGCGGACCATGGGGGAAGACATCGACGGCGCCTGCGGTCAGCTTCGCAAAAAACGCATGGAGGAACAAAGCGTATGAAATGGATCTCCCGTACGCATGTGGGCAATGTGCGCAAAAGCAACCAGGACATGGTTGTGCTGGGCCGGAACCTCTATGGCGTTGCCGACGGCATGGGCGGTCACCTTGCCGGGGATATTGCCAGCCGGATGGCTGCCGAGCTGCTTGCGGACGCGCTGAAGCCGGAAACGCCCAATGAGGACGCGCTCAGGCAGGGCGTGATCGATATGAACCGGATGGTTTTCGAGCGGCAGCAGAACGATCCGTCACTGCACGGCATGGGAACGACCCTGACGGTGCTGTGGGAGGCTCCGTCCGTGGTCTATCTGGCGCATGTGGGCGACAGCCGCGCTTACCTGCTGCGGGATGACTGCTTCCGGCAGATGACCCTGGATCATTCCATGGTCGGCGAGATGATGCGCGAAGGGCTGCTGACCCCGGAAGAGGCAGCGGTGCATCCCTACCGGCATATGATTACCCGGGCCATCGGCACGGACCCGGTCGTGGAGCCGGATATCCTGGTCTTCGATAAACAGCCGAAGGACCGCTGGCTGATCTGTTCGGACGGCCTGAGCGGGTTTGTGGGCGACGCGGAAATGGCACAGCACCTGCGGCAGCCTGACCTCACGGCTGATGCGGACCAGCTGCTGAGCCTGGCGCTCAGCAAGGGCGGCCAGGACAATATCACGCTGGTGCTGCTGGAGGTGGAAGCGTGATCGGCCTGGTCCTTGACAATCGGTACCGGCTGACGGACTTCATCGGACAGGGCGGCATGGCGCTGGTATACAAGGCGCTGGACCAGCGGACGCACCACGCGGTCGCCATCAAGATCCTGAAGCCGGAATATAATCATGACGAGGAGTTCCTGCGCCGGTTTGAGCGGGAGGCGCTGGCGGCGAGCAAGGTCAGCCACCACAACATCGTCAACCTCCTGGATGTCGGCGTGCAGGAGCAGTACCGCTACCTGGTGCTGGAATACGTGGAAGGGCGGACCCTCAAGGATATCATCGACGAAAAAGGCGCCCTGCCTTACATTACCGCCGTCCAGATCGCCATCCGCGTGCTTTCCGCGCTGCAGCACATGCACAGGAACGGGATCATTCACCGGGACATCAAGCCGCAGAACATCCTGATTCACGCGGACGGCCATGTGAAGGTGTCGGATTTCGGCATCGCCCGGCTTGCGGGCACCGGTACCATCAGCAAAACGGACATGGTGATGGGGTCTGTCCATTATTTTTCACCGGAGCAGGCCCAGGGCCAGGAAGTGACGGAGGCCAGCGATATCTACTCCGCAGGCGTCGTATTGTATGAAATGCTGACAGGTTCGGTACCGTTCGACGGGGAGACGCCTGTCGCGATCGCCATGCAGCATATTAAGACGCCGCCCCGTCCGGTCAATATCCTGAACCCGGACGTCCCTGCTTCCATCAGCGCCGTGGTGCAGAAGGCGCTGACCAAGGATCCGAAAAACCGCTATCAGCAGGCGGAGGATATGGCCCGTGATCTGCAGAAGGCTTTATCGGAGCCGGCTCAGGTCATCCGCGAGGTCAACCTGGAACCGATCCAGCAGACCGCTGATCCGGTCAGCCGGAACCCCGTCTCTCCCCGCGAGCGCTTTGAGTGGCGGAAAGCGGCGAAGCCGCTGGCCATGGCGGCGGCCGCGCTGCTGCTGACCGGCGCGCTGGTGTTCCTTGTCCTCAAGATGTATAACAGCATCATCAGCTCCGCAACGGCGCCTTATGTGGTGGGAATGACCGAAAGCGCCGCGCTCAGGCAGATCGAGCGGGCTGGACTGACCGCAGAGATCTCCAGGGTCAGCGACCAGGAGCAGCCGGTCGGTACCGTCATACACCAGACCCCGGAATACAATACGACGATGCACCAGGGCGAAAAGATGCTGCTGACGGTCAGCAGCGGCCCGCAGGAGCAGGAGGTGCCGGATCTGTATGGCATGAGCGTACAGAATGCCAGGCAGGAGCTTGAAAACCACGGCTTTTCACTGCTGGTGCTGACCAAGCGCGTCGTATCAGACAAGGTGTGGGATACGGTCCTGACCCAGACCCCGAAAGCCGGCGAGCTGCTGACCGCCGGCGGGATCGTGCAGGTCACGGTCTCCGGCGGGTGTGTTATCGTGCCGAACCTGGTCGGTATGACCCGCCAGCAGGCGCTGCAGAAGGCGGATGAGGCGGGGCTGCGCGTCACGGAAGTGCGCGAAGTGGAAGTCGAGGACGCCAGCAAGGATCAGATCGTCGCGTCCCAGTTTTTTACGGATGCGGATAATCAGCTCGTACATGCCGGAGACCGGGTGATCAGCGGGACGATGGGAATCATCTCCGTGTATGTGCTGAGTACGCCCAAACAGACGTCGGAAGGCGGTGCCTGAGCGGTGCCCGGAATGGAAGGATGGCTGATCCGCGGCAGAGGCGGCGTGTATACGGCGCAGGAGGAAACCACCGGCAGCCAGTTCGTACTGCGGGCAAAAAACAAGTTCCGACATCAGCGCATCACGCCGCTGGTGGGAGACCGCATCCGCTTTACCCCCGGGACGATCAGCGATGAGCATGGCTGGATTGATGAGATTCTGCCGCGCAGGAGCGTGTTCGTCCGGCCGGCAGTCGCCAACGTGACCATGATGGCCATCGTCCTGGCACCGGAGCCCGCGCCGGATCTGCTGATGGTGGACCGGCTGCTGGTGCAGTGCCGGAGGCAGCACATCAAAACGGTGCTGACCGTCAATAAACAGGACCTGGACACGGCGCTGTACGAACGGCTGAAGGCCGAATATGCCGGCGCGGATACCGCGGTATGTGCCGTCAGCGCGGCGACGGGCGCCGGCCTGAACGATTTTCGGCAGGTGATCCTGCACGAAACGATTTGCCTGTGCGGCCAGTCCGGCGTGGGCAAGAGCACCCTGACTAACGCGCTGCTTGATGTCAGCGCTGAAACGGGCGATATCAGCCCGCGCATCCGCCGCGGCCGGAACACCACGCGGCATGCGGAACTTTTCCGCTCGCAGGACTATCACCTGATGGATACCCCTGGATTCAGCCTGATCACGCTCAGCGATGAAAAGACGGACCCGCTGACCCTCCAGGATGATTATCCTGAATTTGTGCCGTTCAAAGACAGCTGCCGTTTTCAGCCGTGCTGGCACCAGGGCGAGCCGGGCTGCGCGGTGATCGCCGCCGTAAAGGAAGGCCGGATCGACCGGGAGCGCTATACGCGGTATGTGGCCCTGCTGAAAGAACTCAACGAAGCCTGGAGGAATCGCTATGACTGATCATATTGAACTGGCGCCGTCCATCCTGGCGGCGGATGTCCTGCAAATGGGCAGGGATATTGAGAAGGCGCTCAGCGCTGGCGCGGATTGGCTTCATATCGATATTATGGACGGCCATTTCGTCCCCAATCTGTCCTATGGGCCTTCGGTGGTCAAGGCCGTCCGCCGTGACTGGCCGCAGGCAAAACTGGATGTGCACCTGATGGTGACGGATCCGGAGAAATGGATCGAAGTCTTCCGGGAAGCCGGTGCGGATGCGCTGACGGTGCACGCCGAAGCAGCTGCCACGCCCGAAACGCTGCAGAAAATCCGTTCGATGGGGGCGCTCAGTGGCATTTCTCTGAAACCGGCCACTCCGGCGGAAGCGCTGGAACGCTATCTGCCGTGGGCGGATCAGGTACTGATCATGACGGTCGAGCCGGGATTTGGCGGACAGAAGCTGATGTTTGACTGCGTCCTGAAGGCGCGGCAGCTGCGGGATATGGGATACACCGGCTGTATCGCCTGTGACGGGGGCGTTCATACGGGCAATGCCCAGCAGCTGGTCGACCATGGCGTCAGCAGGCTGGTCATGGGCACGACCTTTTTCAAATCAGATGATCCACAGGGGCTGACAGCATGGGTACACGGCCTGTAAAACACCATGATCAATATGCGAGACCCGCGCTGAAACACAGCCTGGGTCAGAATTTCATACTGGATTCTGTTCTTCAGGAAGAACTGGCCGGGCTGACCGGGCTGGGCAAGGATGACCAGGTACTGGAAATCGGAGCAGGATCCGGTATGTTTACTGCGGCATTGGCCCAGCGCGTCGGACAGCTGACGGCTGTTGAACTGGACGCGGAAATGATCCCGTACTTAAAGGCGGCCGTACTTCAGTATCCCAATGTGACGGTCATACAGCAGGATATCCTCAAAATGGACTGGAAAGCCTATGCGGAAACGCACGGGCCGTTTCATATTGCCGCCAACCTGCCGTATCATGTGACGACGGCGCTGCTGACGCAGATCATGGGCCAAACGCTGCCAATCGAATCGATCCACTTGATGCTGCAGCGCGAGAGCGCGGAAAAGCTCTGCGCGGAACCGGGAGACGAAGGCTATGGGCCGATGACCCTGATCGTCGCGTGGCGGTATACGGCGGAAATCCGCAAATACGTTCCCAGGGAAGCGTTCACGCCCGCGCCCAGGGTAGACAGCGCGTTCATTTCCCTGGTCCGGCGTGATCAGCCTCCCTGTCGGGTGAATGATGAAAACCTGATGTTCGGGCTGATCCAGGCAGGTTTTGCCCACCGGCGGAAAACGCTGCTCAACAACCTGATGAACCGGTATCAGCTTCCGCGCGAGGCAATCATCCGGTGGCTCGGGCTGGCGCATATCCCGGCGGACGCGCGGGCGGAACAGGTCAGCCTCAGGGAATGGGCGTCCCTGGCGGACGCATACACGGATCAGGCTATTTGTTAAATCATCCGAAGGGTCTTTATTCCTGGGACAAAATAGCGTATAATAGGTCAGAAAACCATTGCGGTTTTCACCGGAACGACGGATTACTTTAGCAGAGTTGAGGTTGTCCCATGATACAGAGCTTGCTGAACAATCTTGAAATGTTTTTCTGGAATATCATCCACCGGCCCAACCTGGTGGACGTATTTGATATTCTGATCATGGCGACGCTGCTCTACCAGCTGGTCATGCTGACCAAGCAGACGCGCGCCGTGCAGGTGCTCAAGGGGCTGGCTGTCCTGGTGGTTGTCAGCTATGTGAGCGAGCTGCTCGGATTTGTGTCCCTGAGCTGGCTGATGCGCTCGGTCCTGAACAACGGTGCCCTCCTTCTGGTGATCATCTTCCAGCCGGAGCTGAGAAAAGTCCTGGAACAGCTGGGACGCGGCGCCGGTTTTGAGCATAATGCCGCAAATCCGGGCGATAATGCGCGCATCGTGGCGGAAATCACACAGTGCTGCCTGCGGCTCAGCAGGCGCCGCGTCGGCGCCCTGATCGTGTTTGAAAGAAAGACGGGCCTGAAGGACATTATCGAAACCGGTACGACGCTGGACGCTGCCATCTCCGCTCCGCTTTTGGAGAATATCTTTGAACCGAATACGCCCCTGCACGACGGCGCCGTCATCATCAGGAACCAGCGGATCGTCGCTGCCGCCTGCGTGCTCAGTCTCAGCGAATCGAACGCGCTGAGCCGTGACCTGGGCACGCGTCACCGCGCCGCCCTGGGTGTGAGTGAGGCGTCTGATGCCGTCACCCTGATCGTGTCCGAAGAGACGGGGATCATTTCCATGACGAAAAACGGCAGGATGACCCGGCGGCTGGACGCGGAAAGCATACAGGCCGAGTTGAACGAATTGTACCAGGAGGAACCGCCGACCGTCAGAAACTGGTTCAGGCACTTGATTTCCAGGAAAGGAGAGCAGCATGTCGAATCAGGAAAGAACTGACATCCCTTCGGAACCGAAAAAGCAGGACGGGCTGCTCAAGCGCCTCCTGAAAATGATCCTGAACAACTGGGCATGGAAGCTGACCTGCCTGGTAGTGGCGGTCATTCTCTGGGCGGGGCTGATCATGCAGGACAGCTCGCTGGTCAGGTCTAAGGTATTCAGCGATGTCACCATCAATGTATTGAACGAGGAAGCCCTGATGCGCAACGGCTATATCGTCGTGTCCGGGCTGGGCGCGGAGAACCTGTCCGGGCTCCGGATGCGCGTGGATGTCCCGCAGCGCGTTTATGAGACGGTCCAGGCATCCAATTTCAATGTCCGCGTTGACCTGAACCGGATCCACGGCGCAGGCAGGCAGACCCTCCAGGTGCTGACGACCAACAGCACCACGTACGGTACGGTCACAGATCTCTCGATCGCCTATATTGATGTCGAAGTGGAAGAGTATGTGACGCGCAGCCGGATCCCGGTCCGGATCGCCACAACAGGCCAGCTGCGGGAGGGACTGTACGCGACGGCGGCTGCCGCGGACCCGATCTATGTGGCCATCGCCGGCCCCAAATCCAAGGTGGATGCGGTGGCCCGCTGCGTGGTGCCGTACGATCTGACCGAAATGGATTATATCGGCACGGAGCGCACAGCCCTGCCGTTCCGGCTGGAAAGCAGGGATGAGGAAGTGATCCCCCAGGACCAGATCACCACGTCACCGCTGAACAGCGGCGTCAAGATCGAGACCATTACGGTCGAGCAGACGTTCTATGAGCTGGTGAGCCTGCCGGTGGATATCGACTCCCTGATCAGCGGGCAGCCGGCCGAAGGATACCATGTGGAGAGCATCTCTGTCGTGCCGTCCCAGGTCAAGGTCGCCTTTGGCGAGCAGACGGATACGGCGGCTGTGGAAAACCTGCGCGCGGTACAGCCCATTGACATATCCGGCCTCCAGACCAGCAAGAGCTTTTCCGCCTCGCTGGTGCGCCCGGCGGACGCGAAATACATGGGCCTGACGGGCGTTCAGGTCACGGTGGAGATCGAAGCCGACCGAAATGAAACAGAAGGGACTGACAAAGAAAGCGGTGAGGTGTAAATGTTATGAATACATTTAGCCGGTATCTTTTTCAGACGCTGTTTTCATGGACCCATGAGGCGATCCGTCAGTTGTCACGGCCGGACATCCTCGACAGCTGGCTGGCGACGCATTGGCTCTCGATCGTGCTTTTCCTGATGGTTACCGGGACGGTGATCGACTTTGCCGTCTGGTTGGTCCGGTGGCGTCCCGACCTGGTCTGGCGGGGCAGCCTGAGCCGCTCAGCGTCAGCCTTCCGGGCGGAAGAAAGACAGATGCGCCGCTTCCGGAAGGGCTTCAAGCAGAACAACGCGGAAATCGGCGCGATCGCCCAGCCCCGGCAGGACGCACCGATGCCTGAACCGTATCAGGACGCGCCGGAGGCGGAGCAGGCGGCAGAAGACGAAGGGCAGGACGCGCTGTATGATCTTCAGTTTGCCGCGCAGGCTGAAGCGGCCGATACGGGCATGACGCGCCACCGGCGCAGCGAGCGGTACCGCCATCGGGGCAAACGCGTCGCGGCAGAAGGACGCGAAAAAGGCGAGGAGACGGACGCGGAAGAAGCATCGATGTACGGGCTGCCCCCGATCGTCCGGAAGGAGCAGGCTTTCCGGGCGCCCGTCTATCCCCAGAACGCGAACAAGGACCAGCGCCTATGATTCCGTCGGTATTCGAGGAGCGGATCCGCGCCGAGCTGGGCGCGGAGGCTGAGGATTTCCTGGCTTCCCTGCAGCAGGAAGCGGTTCGCGGGATCCGGATGAATCCCAGGTATGGTATTCCGCCGGAGCAGGTCGGAGCGGGACAGTCCGTGCCGTGGTTTCCGGACATGTACGAACTCAGCGCCGCGTCGGATGCGGGCAAGCTGGCCTTGCATGAGGCGGGCGCCTACTATCTCCAGGATCCCAGCGCCGCCGCACCGGCCGCGGCGGTATCGCCCCGGGCGGGAGAGCGGATCCTGGACCTCTGCGCGGCACCGGGCGGAAAGGCGACGGCCATGGCCCTGGCCGCACCGGACGCGCTGGTCGTCGCAAATGAGATCGTGCCGGATCGGGCCAGGGTCCTTTCCGCGAACGTGGAGCGGCTTGGATGCCGGAATGTCGTGGTGGTCAACGAAAGCCCGGCAAGGCTCGCGGAGAAATGGCCCGGGATGTTTGACGCGGTGCTGGTGGACGCGCCCTGCTCCGGGGAGGGCATGTTCCGCAAACACCCGGAAACTGCCGATGAATGGCAGCCGGACACGCCCGAAGCCTGCGCGCGCCGCCAGGCTGGCATTCTGGACTGCGCGGCGCAGCTGGTCGCCCCGGGCGGAAGGCTGTGCTACAGCACCTGCACCTTCAATCGCGCGGAGAATGAGGACCAGGCTGCCGCTTTTCCGGAGCGTCACCAGGCGTTCGAGATCTGTGATTTCGCGCTGCCGGGGATCGGCGCGTCCCGGAATGGCTGCCTCCGGCTATGGCCGCACAAGGTACACGGCGAAGGGCATTTCGTGGCGATGTTCCGGCGCCGGGAAGGCAACCGGGATAGCGTGCGTACGGAGAATAACGGCGGTCTGCCCGCCCCGGGAAAGGACGTCAGGACGGAAGCCGTCCGGTTTCTCCGGTCGCTGATGGAAGACCCGTTCCGGCCCGACGCAGCGTTTGCCGGGGGAATCTGGCAGGTGCCGGAACTCGTTCCCGACCTGGCAGGGCTCAGGGTGCTGCGGCCGGGCCTGCGCCTGCTTCAGTGCCGCGGGCAGCTCCTGCTGCCGGACCACGCGCTGTCGCACGCGGGTACAGCCCAGCAGAGGATCAGCCTGACAGAGGATCAGACCGCGCGCTACCTGCACGGGGAGACGCTCGCGGTTCCTGATAGCCTTCAGGGGTGGATCCAGGTATGCATCGTGGACGTTCCGCTTGGCTGGGGAAAGGCGACCCAGGGAGTCCTGAAAAACCATTATCCGAAAGGTCTGCGTAAATGAAACGGCTGTTGTATTGTTTTCTGGCACTGATGATTCTGGGCGTTTGTCATGCGGCCGCAGCCCCGGCGGAAGTCTTGCCCACCGCGGGCGATCTGTTTGCACAGGACCCCAATCCCGATGTCCCGATGGCCTGCGATCCCATGATGGATCCGCTGATCGTGCTGGTCAACAAGGAATACGCGCTGCCATGGGATTACATTCCGGAACTGGCCGACCTTCACCTGCCGCACAAGCCGGGTGTGACGACGCAGAAGATGACGCCGCAGGCCGCGGAAGCGCTGACCAGGCTCTTCGAAGCGGCGGAAGCGGACGGCATCGCCCTGGGGGTGGTTTCGGGGTATCGCTCGTACGGTACCCAGAAAGCGATCCACGCGCGGAAGGTGGCGCAGAAGGGAAAATCCGCCGAACTGACCAGCGCGCCTCCCGGCAAATCGGAGCATCAGCTGGGCCTGGCGGTCGACGTCTCCTGCGCCTCCATCAACTACCGGCTGAACGCCATATTCGCGAATACGGCGGAAGGAAAATGGCTGGAGGAGCATTGCGCGGAGTACGGTTTCATCATCCGGTACCGCGCGGAGTGGCAGAAAATCACCGGGTATAAAGCAGAACCGTGGCATATACGGTATGTGGGTCCGGAGCACGCGCGGCTGGTCATGTCGCTGCATGTACCCTATGAAACCTATATGGCCTACCTGAAACTCTGCTGGGACGCGCGGTCCCATCAGCCGCAGGCGGATTGAAGCGCTTTGAAAGGATGAGATGACATGCGGGATATGCTGCTGATACTGGATTATGACCATCTGACTTCCAGGATGGCCGCGCGTAAGCTGCGCGCGGAGCAGATATGCTGCCGGATCGTACCGTGGGATATCGACGCGGAGCGGCTTTCGGAGGAGGATCCGTGCGGTGTTCTCCTGTGCGCTGCCGTCGATTCCAGGGATGTCACCATCCTACCGCATGTGCTGGCTTTCGGCGGCCCCCTGATGGCGATCGGTGCGGCCGCGGCGGCGCTCAACGCCGCTTTGGGTGGAGAAAACGGCCTGTATTCGCCGCTCACCGAAATGATGGACGTGGATTATTCCGAGTGTCCGCTGCTCAACGGCCTGACTTCCGGACAGCGGCTGCTCAGGGGGCTGACGCCCATGCATGTGCCGCGCGAGGTACAGATTATCGCAACGATGGGCGACGCGCGCACGGTGATCGGATTTTCCCTGAGCGAGCAGAAGCGCTTCGGCATCCAGCTGGAGCTCGAAGCGCATGACCCGGACAGCTCCAGGCTGCTGACCAATTTTGCCCACACCATCGCGGGCTGCACCCCCTGGTGGAACGATGAGGCGTTTGTGCATCAGGCCGTCGATGAGATACGCCATGCTGCCGGCGAAGGTAACGCGGTATGCCTGATGACGGGCGGCCTGTATTCCAATGTCGCGGCGCTGCTGGCAGCGCGGGCGCTCGGTACCAGGCTGACCTGCGTATTTGTGGAAACGGGTCTGCTCCAGGAGGACCAGGAAGACTGGTTTCTGTCCTTTTTCCAGGAAAAGACCGGACTGGATGTCATCCGGGAGGATCACCGGGAACGTTTCCTGCAGTCGCTCAAGGGCGTCCGGGATAAAATGGACAAACGGCGGACCATCGAATCCATGTATACCATCATCCGGCGGGATGTGCAGCGGGCGGTACCGCTGCTGAATGTGGTGATCCGGGGACGCAGCTACATGGAACACCTGACGGAGAGCGAGGAAGTCGCCGGCATCCGCGCGGGCGTCCTGTGCGTCGAACCCCTGCGCGACCTGTTTATGGAAGAGGTCCGGCAGATCGGGCGCTATCTGGGCATGCCGGAGGATGTCATTTCCAGGCAGACGATCCCGGCGACCGGGCTGGCGCTGAATGTGATCGGTGAAGCGACGGAGGAACGGCTGGCGGTTTTGCGCAAGGCTGACAGGATATATCGCCGCCTGATGGAGGACGGCAGCCAGACCAGGCGGCTGAGCGCTTATTTTGCCGCCCTGGAACCTGAAACCTGCGGCTATACGGTCAGCCTGCACGCGCTGATGGCTTCGGACCTGGGCATCTCCCGCGCCGCGAGGGTGCCTTATGATATCCTGGAAAACGCCATGGAGCAGATCCGCAGCGAATGTCCGCAGGTGGTTCGTGTCGTGTACGACCTGACCCCTGATTTCAATGTTTGATAAGGAGGGCTTATGCGCATTACACACCCTCAGACCGCATACCGGAATATCCCGCCCGAGGACATGTTTTTTGTGACAGATGACCGGCAGACCCAGCTTGGCAGCGGGTATCTGATCCCCTTTGTCCAACGGGAGCTCTATCCGGCGCAACCGCTGAATATCTACATGGAGATCAGCGCGCAGCCATCCGCCAGATCGCTTCTGTTCGGCGCGCTCAGCGCCCGGGCGGAAGTGGTGAGAGCACGCTACCCGGACATGCGCGCGCGGCTGTATACCCAGCTGGATGCGGCGGACGCGGAGATGCAGGCCTTTTACCAGCGCAGCGGTTTTCAGATGGACGACGCGGAGGACCTGTATTATTTTCCGCTTCCTTACTCCCTGCCGGCGCAGCTGCCGATGGGCGTGCAGTACGCTTCCGTGCCGCTTGAGAACGAGCGGCAGCAGGACGCTTTCCTCCAGCGGATCAACCAGATGCGCATTACGCCGATCAACAGGGATCAGCTGACCGTATGGCGGGAACAGCCCGGCTTCCTGGCGCTCGGTTTTTACCGGGAGGGGCGGCCGGTGTCCGAGCTGCTGTCCGCCGGCACAGGTATGAACGCATCGCTGATGCAGGTGTATACGCGCTCTGAATTCAGGCACCAGGGCATGGCCCGCCAGCTGGTATGGCAGAGTGCCTCGATCCTGCGCGAGCGGGGCATGAGCGGCATGTATGCCCACGTGTTCCGCCGCAATAACCCGCAGATCGGCCTGATGAAGAGCCTGGGCGCAACCTATGCCAAAATGATCGCGGTGCTGCCGGGACAGGAGCTGACATGAAAAAGCCGGAATCCCCGCAAAAGCGCGAAGTCGCGGTTGCCTGGCTCAATATTGTGTTCGGGTGCATCATTGCCGCGAGCGCCTATCCGCTGTTTTTAACGCCCCATAATATCGTCCCCGGCGGACTGACGGGTATTGCGATCATCCTGAATTACCTGTTTCATGTGCCGGTCGGCATGACCAGCCTGGCGCTGTGCGTACCGCTGTTCCTGATCGGATGGCGTACGATCAGCGCCCAGTTTGCGCTCCGGTCCGTCGTGGCGACCGCCCTGTTCTCCGTCCTGATCGATATCCTGCCCCTGCCGTGCCTGACGGACGACTATCTGATGGCGACACTGTTCGGCGCGGTGCTGATGGGCATCGGACTCGCGCTGATCATGCAGGGCAACGCAACCACCGGCGGGACGGACATGCTGGCCCAGATGCTCCATCGGAGGTTTCCGTCCATCCGGGTCGGCATTTTTCTGGGCGCGCTGGACGGCAGCGTCGTGATGGCTGCAGGGTTCATCATGGGCGCGCGGGCGGCGCTGTACGCGCTCTGCAACATTTTTATTGCGGCGCGCATCATGGATATCGTGCTCGCCGGCTGGGGAAGCGCGAATGCCTGCTTTATCATGAGCACGCAGACGGAGCGGATCACTTCGCGGATCATGACCGAGCTGAACCGCGGCGCGACGCTGCTGGACGCGACCGGCGCATATTCCGGGCAAAAGGGCAATATGATCCTCTGCGTCGTCAGCAGCCGGGAGATTCCCAAACTGAAACGGATATTGAAAGAAGAGGACAGCAAGGCGTTCCTCTTTATCACCGATACCCATGAGACCCTGGGGGAAGGCTTTACGCGGCTGACATAAGGAGCGGGTACCATGACCATCAAAGAGCAGCTCGAGCAGGCGGAGAAAGCGTATTTGTCGCCCTACGCGTCCTTCAGCGCGGATACGCGGGGCCGAGATCGCCCGGTGACCGCAGATGACATGCGGACGGAATACCAGCGCGACAGGGACCGGATCCTGCATTCGAAAAGCTTCCGTCGCCTCAAGTTCAAAACGCAGGTGTTCATCGCGCCCGAGGGGGATCATTACCGCACCCGCCTGACGCATACCCTGGAGGTGCAGCAGGTGGCGCGGACCATCGCGCGGGCGCTCCGCCTGAACGAGGACCTGACGGAGGCGATCGCGCTTGGTCATGACCTGGGACATACCCCTTTCGGCCACATCGGGGAGCGGACGCTGGATCACCTCTGCCAGAACGGGTTCCGGCATTATGAGCAGAGCCTGCGCGTCGTCGAGAAGCTCGAGAACCGCACGGGCCTGAATCTGACGGCCGAAGTCCGCGACGGCATTGCCCATCACAGCGGTTCGACGGCCCCTTATACGCTGGAGGGCGTCTGTGTCGCCCGGGCGGACCGGATCGCCTATATCAACCATGACATTGACGATGCGCTGCGCGCCGGGATCCTGAAACCGGAAGACCTGCCCAGGGCACCGCTGATCACGCTGGGGGAGACGCACGGCGAGCGCATCGCGACCATGATCCACGATATCGTCCACGAGAGCATGGACAAGCCCGAAATCCGCATGAGCCCTGCCATACAGGCAGCTACGGACGAGCTGCGCGCCTTCATGTTTGAGCGCGTATACCGGGACAGCTGGCGCGCCCTCGAGGAAGAAAAATGCGACCGCCTGCTGACCCAGCTGTTTAAATACTATTCAGAGCACATTGGGCAAATGCCCATGGAGTATATTGAAATCGCTTATCTGGAGGGCCAGGAGCGCGCGGTCACGGACTTTGTTTCCGGCATGACCGACCGGTACGCTGTCCGGTTATACCAGCAATTATTTATGCCCACCGCTTACGCGGTGGGCGGGATTGGCTGATGATGATTCCGGTGGGTTATTCGCTGGTTAATGCTTCATAGACTTTTTTGAAGGCGTCCTTGTACTGGTATTTGAGATCCAGCAGTCCGCCGTACGGGCTGTTGAGGTTATAGACGTAGTTGCCCTTGGGCGCGTTGGTGTCTGTCAGGCCCCAGATGGAAACAGCCTTGAGCGGATTGTCCTGGCCGTCATACAGGCCCATGAACATTTTGAACAGGTTGGCATAGAAGTCCGCGTGCTGTTCGGCCGCTTTGAGGTCGAAATTGCGGACGGCCATTTCCGTGATCTGGACTTCAAGGCCCATGGCGCTGTAATTCAGGATCTCCTGTTTGATCATATTGATATGGCTGGGCACCAGGCAGCCGTCCTGTACGCCGTAGCCGCCGATGTATCCCTGCATGCCGATGCCGTCGCACAGCTTCCGGGGTGAGCCATCTTCATTGGTTGCAAAAGTGTTGACCTCGTTGATCAGCGCGCGGATCGCGGCCGCCTTGTCGGGGAAGTACGCGTTGTAATCATTGTAATACAGGGCCACGTCGGCGCCCAGGGCTTCCACCGCGTTGCGGGCGTACAGGAAAGCCAGACTGACGTAATCATCGCCCATATAGCGCTGGAAGAGGTTGGCCGTGCCGCTCCGCATCGTCCGGAGATGGCGGGGATCGCCCGGCGCGTACTCGCCGGCGCTGTCACCGACCGCTTCGTTGACGACATCCCAGCAGTAGACCACGCCGGGGAATGCCGTTTCAAAATGGGTCACGACCTCCGTGATGTAGTACTCCGTCCGCGCCCGGATGGTTTCGGGGTCCGCGAAAGGTTTTTTCATGTCAAATCCTTCATGGAAAAACCATTCCGTCATATAGGCGTCCCAGACGAGCACATGGCCGCGGACGCCGATGTTGTGGCTCTGCGCCCAACGCACCATGTTGTCCGCCATGGCGTAATTCATGGCGGGCATCCCGTCCTTGCGCGCCTTGGTGGCGCGCTCATCCAGCAGCGAGTATGCTTTCATTTCATTGGTCGTCGTGATGCTGTTGAAATGCTGCTGCACGACTTTCAGGTAGCCGGCGTCCCACAGCTGGCCGGCGCTGAGCGGCGCGCCGAGCTTGAAACCATAGGGCATCGTGAGCGTATAGAGGCCCTGGTAGGTATCCTCGGCGAAGGCCGGGATGGCGAGCGTCAGCAGGCAGGTGACGCAGAGCGCAAAGATCATCGCTTTTTTCATGATGGTTGAACCTCCATTTACAATATGAGCTGGGAAACGGGTCAGGCTTCCAGTTCGATGCAGTTCTTCAGCAGGGATATGATCGGCAGGTGCTGCGGGCAGGCGGATTCGCACTGGCCGCACTGGATGCAGTCATGGGCCTTGCCTTTGCCCTGCGTCACGATGTTGTACTCGCGGACGGTCCTGAAATGCGGGCTCCCTTTGCTGCGGTTGACCACCGTGAAGATCTCGGGAATCGGGATGTTCATGGGGCAGCCCTTGACGCAGTAATGGCAGGAGGTGCAGGCGATCGACCGGTCGTTGCTGAGCGCGTCCTGCGCCTCACGGATCAGCTGCTGCTCCTCCGCGGTCAGCGGCTGGAAATCCCGCATATAGCTGAGGTTGTCCTCCATCTGCTTAAGGCTGCTCATCCCGCTCAGCACGGTGACGATCCCGGGCAGGCCCGCCGCGTAGCGGACAGCCCAGCTGGCATAGGAGAGGCCGTTCCCTGCCCGGTCCAGGATGCTTTTGACCGCGTCGATCGGATCGGCCAGGATGCCGCCCTTGACGGGTTCCATGATGGTGACGGGAATGCCCCGCTCCCGACAGATCTCCCAGTTGCGGCGGGAGGCGACGCCCGGATTGTTCCAGTCCGCGTAATTGATCTGCAGCTGTACGAATTCCACGTCCGGATGCTCCGTCAGCATCTGAATCAGGAATTCCGGATCGGCATGGAAGGAAAAGCCGTAATGCCGGATCAGGCCCTTTTCCTTCAGCTCCTTCACGAAATCCCAGATATGGTATTCGTCGTATTTTTGGTAATTGTTCCGCTGGAGGGCGTGCAGCAGATAGTAATCAAAATAACCCGCGCCGGTGCGTTCCAGGCTTGTATAGAACTGCTGTTTGGCGCTCTGCTCGTCATGGCACTGATGCCAGGCATTGAGCTTGGTCGCCAGCGTATAGCGGTCACGGGGATACCGGTCGGCGACGGCGGCCTTGAAGGCGGCCTCGCTGCCGCCGCCGTCATACACATAAGCAGTATCGAAATAGGTACCGCCGGCCGCGATGAACCGGTCGGCCATTTCGCTGACCTGCGGAATGTCGATGTTGCCATCCTCGAGCTTGGGCAGCCGCATCAGGCCAAAACCCAGCTTGAAAGTGTTCTGCGCCCAGTTGTCGCTCATGCCTGCTTTCCTCCTCTGTCGATGCGGTAGGGTGTCAATTTGCTCCATGGCTATCATACCATAGATTCGCGATGTTGAAAAGGCAAAAGAGAATCGAAAAGAGGCGGATTACGCTGAAAAATCCACCCTTGTTATTTCAGGGGCGTTGTGGTAAGATAATAGCTGTCGGAATCACCGACTCTGAGAGATTGATCGTAAAGGAGTGTGTTCAGCAATGGCCAAGAAAACAATTGATGACATCCAGGTCAAGGGAAAACGCGTATTGGTGCGTTGTGACTTCAACGTTCCCATGAAGGACGGCAAAATTACCAATGACAAGCGCATTGTCGCCGCGCTGCCGACCATCCGCAAGCTGATCAGCGACGGGGGAAAGGTGATTCTGTGCAGCCATCTGGGCAAGCCGAAGAACGGTCCGGAAGAAAAGTTCTCCCTGGCGCCCGTGGCCGTTCGCCTGAGCGAGCTGCTGGGCCAGCCCGTCGTGTTTGCCAATGACGACGCGGTCGTGGGCGAAAACGCCAAGGCTGCCGTGGCGAATATGAAGGAAGGGGACGTTGTCCTGCTTCAGAACACCCGTTTCCGCAAGGAAGAAACCAAGAACATCGAAGCGTTCAGCCAGGAGCTCGCTTCCCTGGCGGACTGCTATGTGGATGACGCGTTCGGTTCCTGCCACCGCGCGCACTGCTCGACCGAGGGCGTGACCAAGTTCCTGAGCCCCAACGTGGCCGGCTACCTGATCGGCAAAGAGCTGTCCATCATGGGCAAGGCCCTCGAAAACGCGGATCGTCCCTTCGTGGCCGTGCTGGGCGGCGCGAAGATCGAAGATAAGCTGAACGTGATCAACAACCTGCTTGAAAAGGTCGATACGCTGATCATCGGCGGCGGCATGGCGTTCACCTTCCTCAAGGCCAAGGGCTACGGCGTCGGCCACAGCCTGCTGGACGAGAGCAAGATCGATTACTGCGCGGAGATGATGAAGAAGGCGGAGCAGAAGGGCGTAAAGCTGCTGCTGCCGGTCGACACGGTTTGCGTGCCCGCCTTCCCGAACCCGATCGACGCGCCGGTGGACACCAAGATCGTTTCCGTGGACGCGATCCCGGATGATATGGAAGGCTGCGATATCGGCCCCAAGAGCTGCGAGCTGTTTGCGGATGCCGTGAAGAGCGCCAGGACCGTCATCTGGAACGGCCCGATGGGCGTCTTTGAGAACCCGACCCTGGCTGCCGGGACCCTCGCCGTTGCGAAGGCGCTGGCAGAGAGTGAAGCCGTGACGATCATCGGCGGCGGCGATTCTGCAGCGGCTGTGGAACAGATGGGACTGGGCGACAAGATGACCCACATTTCCACCGGCGGTGGTGCTTCTCTGGAGTATCTGGAGGGCAAGGTTCTGCCCGGTGTCGCGTGCCTGGACGAGAAATAAGAAAAGAAAACCGTCGGTGCCTGCCGGCGGTTTCCCTTCCTTTCTGTTGAAGGGATCCAAAGCATATTAAAGGAGGAACCATACCCATGCGCAAGCCCATCATTGCCGGAAACTGGAAGATGAATAAGACCCCCAGCGAGGCGAAAGAACTGGTCACCGCCCTGATTCCGCTGGTGAAGGACGCTCCGTGCGATGTCGTCGTCTGCACACCTGCCGTCGACTTTGCCGCTGTGAAAGAGGTCATTGCAGGCACAAACGTCAAGCTCGGTGCGGAAAACATGCACTGGAAAGAGAGCGGAGCCTTTACCGGTGAGCTCAGCGCGGCGATGCTGAAGGAGAGCGGCGTCGAGTACGTCATCCTCGGCCACAGCGAGCGCCGCCGGTACTTCGGCGAGACGGATGCCACCGTCAATCTGCGCGCTCTCGCCGCGGTCGCCGCGGGGCTTACGCCCATCATCTGCGTCGGTGAAAAAAAAGAAGAGCGTGAAGCTGGATACACGGACGCACTCGTTACCTACCAGACGCTGACCGCGCTGACCGGTCTCACTGCCGAGCAGGTGGCCAAGGTCGTCATCGCGTATGAGCCGGTTTGGGCCATCGGAACGGGCCTTACGGCTACGGATGAGCAGGCCAATGAGACCATCGGCGTCATCCGCAAGGCGATCCGCAGCGTCTATGGCGATGCGGCGGATGAAGTGCGGATCCAGTACGGCGGTTCCATGAATCCCAAGAATGCCAAAGGCCTTATGGCTCAGCCGGAGATCGATGGTGGTCTCATCGGCGGTGCCAGCCTGAAGGCAGAGGACTTCTCCAAGGTCGTCCGTTACGATCTCTGAGAGAACACAATTTAAAATACCCGTTTTATTCTGAGCATTCTGCTTGATTATAAACCCTTTAGTCACCTCCGGTGACAGCTCCCCTGTCAGGGGAGTTTTTTGGAAAGACAAGGGTATCCATAAATGAGCAGATTTCAGATAAAACGGGCTTTTGTATTATTTGCAGGGATTCGCGGCGATAAACGCGTCGATTTCCGCCCTTGTGGGCATGGAAGGGGTCGTTCCCAGCTTCTGTACGGAAAGTGCGGCAACCGCATTTGCAAACACAGCGGCGCTGCGAAGGTCCATGCCTTCTGCAAGAGCTGCCAGAAGGCCGCCGTTAAAGGCATCCCCTGCACCGGTAGTGTCAATGGCTTTGACGGTATAAGCGGGGATGATCTCGGAATGAGCGCCGTCATTCAGATAGACACCCCTGCTGCCCAGGGTGATCAGCACATTCTGCACACCCTTGCCGAAGAAAACCTGCGCAGCACGGTCTGCGCCGGTCAGATCGGTGACAGGAACGCCCGTCAGTTCTTCGGCTTCCACTTCGTTTGGTGTGACCAGATAGCAGCCGGACAGGAATTCATCCGAGACAGGCTGGTAGGGGGCGGTGTTGATGATGAGGCGGACGCCGTTTGCTTTGCACAGCGCCGCGACGCTTTCGTTGGCATCCTGGTTGACTTCCAATTGCAGGAGAACATAGGCGGATTCCAGGATGCGCTGTCGGACGGAGGCGATATCCTCCTCTGTGATCGTGGCGCAGGCACCCGGCACGATGACGATCTCATTCTGGCTGGTCTTTTCGTCGACCAGGATCAGCGCGACGCCGGTCGGCGCTTCGTCGTGCCAGAAGAGACAGTCCTGCGAGAGGCCGACCGCATCCATCGCGTCGAGCGCAACCCTGGAGAGGGAATCCCTTCCCAGTTTGGTGATCATGGAGACGTCAGCACCGGCTTTGTGCGCCGCGATCCCCTGGTTAAAACCCTTTCCGCCGGCTCCCTGCTTAAAAAAGCTGCCCTTTACCGTTTCACCGGGAACCGGTAAGCGGGGGGAGCGCGTCATCAGATCCACGACAAAGCTGCCGAAAACCGTAACCTTCTGCTTCATGGTGATCACTCCTTTTATCTGTCCTGCAGCAGATTTTCTGATAACAGGATTATAAACGGCGATAGCGATTGTTTCAACCAGCAGTCCGGTACACTCAGAGGGCGTATTCTGTTAAAAAGCAAAAAGAAACACCGCACAGAATGTCTGTGTGGCGGTATCCTTAATCAATTGCTTCGTCTAAAGCCTTACCGATTATTCAAACTGAACCGTGACGATTGCGTTGGAAAACTCATTTCTGAACTGGATCTGCACGCCGTCCTTGTTCAGAGTGGAAGTTGTCGGCAACAGATAGCCCACTATGTTATAAGACCAGTCATACCGCTCTGCATAAGCCTTCGTCCACTTCCAGTAAGCCTCAATCTCATCAGACCAGATGCTGGGAAAGGGGAAGGTGATGCGCAAATTACCGTGGCTGGGCTTCGGGTTTCCGTCCTTATCCACCATGCGGACCTTCCAGGCGCGCTGATGACTGTTGTATCTCGAGTAGGTATACTCCAAGTAGAGACCTGTCACATTCCGTTCTTCAATAAGGATGGCATAAGGCGCAAATTTCCTGTTGTCTTTGTGAATGGTATCCTTATATCCATAAACCGGAACACGCCCCCGCGGTGTTTCTGCGCAAAAACTTTTAACTGCTGATAAGGACATCATCAGCAGCAACACGAGAAAGGCGGTCAGTTTAAGACATCTCATCCATTATATACCTCAATTTGTATTTCAATGCTTATTTTAACTTATTTTTGTTACTTCTTATTTTCAATATTATTAATAACATATTAATATTACACAAAATATATGTACTTTATAAATATTAGAAACTCTTATATTATTAAAACGGTACGTATTCGTTCCAAATATTAAGCAATTTAATAAATTACTTAATATAAAAAGGAAGAATGATGCATTGTTTACAAATCAGAAAGAAGTTATGATGCAGAGAACAAAACCGGAGCAGAGATTTCCAAAGAAATCATCCGTTCCGGTTTTATTTAAAACTCTTTTGGAAAAGTACTCAAAACGAACAGTATCTTACAGGCAGAACATAAAGAACCGCAGGCAGTCATACCAGGAATCGGAAGAGAAGATGACGGCCCTGGGGCTTGTCTGGCGCACACCCGGGAAGAAAGAGGCCCGGCGGGCAGCGTAATGGTGGATGAATTCCACTTCACAGTCAAATTTGGGAGGCAGGTTCAGCTGGAAGCGTTCCGGATGTTCAAGTGCTTCGCGGGTTGCCTTCTCCGCTGTTTCCCGGATGCGCTCCACCGCTTCCTGCGGATGGATCGAGATGGATCCGTTTCCGCGGCCCCGGCTTACCGGCACGGTGTAGACGTTGGGCAGGAGAGCCTTCGCCTGCTCACAGACACCCAGGTCGCCGGTCACCATCAGCACAGGGACGTCATAAAGGGCGGCGGAGTAAGCGTTCATCAGCATTTCGCTGGTCTGTATCCCGTTGACGCGGATCGAAGTGTTGCGCGTGTTGAAGGTATGGGAAAGGGGGTTGGCATCCGTGTTGGAGGAGGAATGATAGCCTGTGAAAAAGCATCCGGAAAAGCTTTCATCGATGCCGGACATCATGGAATGGATATCGCTGCCCCAGCCGCGGAAGATGGAGATACCGCGCGGCAGCTCATCCGGCAGGATGTTTCGCGCGCTGTCGTGGGCGTCCTTGATCAGGATATCGTCTGCGCCGCCGGAAAAAGCGCCTTCGCAGGCAGCCGAGACTTCTTTGGTCATCTGCCTGGCAAAGCGGGCGTGATCCGGCTTGGTCAGCTCGGTTTCATCCCAGTGGGCGATTCCGCAGGTACCCTCGATATCCGAGGAGATAAAGATCCTTTTCATTTGGTTTCCTCCTTTAAAGGCATTTTGCATACATCCACCCATCCCGAGGCACCGCTGGCGCTTTCCAGTTCATGGACAGAAAGGCGCACGGCGCTGTTCGGCGTTCCGGCAGCGGGATAAACGGGATCGAGCCCGCGGACGGACTCATCCAGCCAGACCTCCGTACCGTCCGGAATACCGAAGGGACAAACGCCTCCGATCCCATGCCCGGTCAAAGGTTCGACGCGTTCGGCGCCCAGCATTTTCGCCTTCATACCGAAACGCTTCTTAAACTTCGGGTTATCGATCCGTGCCGTACCGGCGGCGAGAATCAGAAGGGCCCTCTCCCCTTTTTCAAAGGAGAGGGTCTTGACAATGTGTTCAGGCGCGCATCCTACAGCCTGCGCAGCCAGTGCGACGGTGGCGCTGGAAACGTCGAATTCAAGGATGCGGTCTTCAAGACCGAAGGCAGCCAGATGCGCTCTGGCCCGTTCGATGGACATGGGAAAAGTCTCCTTTTGATCATCTGAGTTCCAAGGAAGACGGAAGCTGCCGCCTATCCCGCAAAGAGCCCAGTGGTTACGCGATTTCCAGCGCGATCTCCATCATCTGGGTGAAGGTCGTCTGCCGCTCCTCTGCCGGTAGGGATTCGCCGGTAAAGAGGTGGTCGGAGATCGTGCAGATCGACAGCGCGTTCTTGCCGGCGCGTGCTGCGTTCATATACAGCCCGGCGGCCTCCATCTCTGTAGCGAGTACGCCGAGATTTTTCATGACCTGCGCGCTGCCGGCCTCATCATAGAAGATATCGGAGGAATAGAGCGCG
>CACXEB010000289.1 GCA_902766515.1 uncultured Eubacteriales bacterium | reverse complement strand
TTCGCCGCGCTGGGCGACTTTGAAGACGCCGCGAGCCAGATCCTTGCCACATGGTACGCGGAAGGGATCGCCAGACGTGAAGCGCAGGATTGGGAGCGTGCTGTAGCCGCATTTGAACAGGCAGAAGCATACAATGACGCTGCCGAACAGATCAAGGAAACGCTTTATCAGCAGGCTGAAAGTCTGAGAAATGCCGGTGAATACGCGGAAGCGTATGCCATTTATCAGACCATTGCGGATTACAAAGATGTGGGCACATTGCTGAAGAGCGATCAAAATTTTGTGGCCATTGCAGCCCGCGAAGCGGAGCTGAAGGCATACGTAGGCAGTTATGTGACCTTCGGCACCTATCCGCAAACAGAAAGTGGCACGGATAGCACGCCGATCGAATGGTTGGTACTGGAGTATGACGCGAAGAACAACAGGGCGTTGCTGCTGAGCCGGTACGGGTTGGACGCGCAGTCGTACAACACAGAGTACACAGCCATCACATGGGAGAAGAGCAGCGTGCGGAGCTGGCTGAACAGCACGTTTATGGAAAAAGCGTTCAGCACGAAGGAGCAAAGCGCAATCCTGCAAACGAATGTAGATAATAGCAAAAGCCAGGGATACAGCGGATGGAGCACGAGCGGAGGGAACAACACGCAGGACAAGATCTTCCTTTTGAGCTACGCGGAGGCGAACAAGTACTTCGGAGTACAACATAACAGTGTTGAAGGGTCAAACAACAACACAAAGTCGAGAATAACACCGACAGCGTACGCAAAGAAGCAAGGAGCGTATATAGGTAATAGCAATAAGACAACAGATGGCAGCGAAGCCGGGTGGTGGTGGCTGCGTTCGCCGGGCGGCACTCAGCTCAGTGCCGCGTACGTGAGCAGCGACGGCTCCCTCTCCCGCAGCAGTGTCACCAGTGGCGGCGGTTGCGTCCGCCCCGCTTTGTGGATCAATCTGGAATCTGATATCTTCTGATCTTTAATCCTGTACAGACATGAAATTTGGGAGAAAACCACACAACAGAAAACCTGAATCAAGAAAGACCGAAGGCGAAAGGCAGGAGGTAATTGAAAGAGGGGGTGCAGGGGGAGTAATCCCCCTGCCAGCCAAAAATGATTGATACGGCTTCAGCCGTCATAAAAACCGCATAGGAGGCCGCCCCAGTGAAACGACAGTATCAGCTGATCATCCATCATGGCACGCCGTCCACAAAGAAGTTTGTATACCCGTTCGGAGGGACCAAAGACATTGCGCTCCATAGGCACAGCGACAGTGCTGTATGATTCAAATTACCCACCCGCGATCGCTGCCGGAACCGAAAAACTCCCGCAATCCCATTGAATTTTTGCCGGTTTGATGTATAATAATCGCGTATGTGCGCCTGAAGAACCGGTGCAGTCGATTGGCCGGTTCTTTTCATGCGATTCCGGATTTTACGTAAGAAGCGAGGCCTGATATGAACCACAGCGGTTTTATGGAGATGCTCCGGCGCCTGTGGGCTGTGCTGACCGATTACAGCGACAGCCGCATGACCATTTACCTCCGCTCATTCTACAGGTATGCGCGGAACACGCTCGGCACCAACAAGAGCAACCTGGGGCTGGGCGACATCATCGGCGGGATGGGGCCCTTCGGGCTGCTGGCCGCGCTGTTTCTGGTGCTCGCGCTGCTGTTTTACCGGTCGGCCAAAAAGCCGGGCGGCGGCAAGCGCCTGGCCGTGCTGAACGCGCTGCTGGCCCTGGCTGCCAGCGCCGCCTGGATCCTGCTCTGGGTGCGGCTGGGCCAGTGGTATTTCACCGAGACCGGCTATGCGATCCTGGCCGTCTGTTCCGCCATCGCGGCGCTGGCCTCCCTGACGCTGCTGATCAAGTCGCTCCGGATTGTCCCCGTGGCGGCCGCGCCGGGCAACCCGCATCCGACCGAAATCATCCGGCCGGAAAACAAGCCTGCTGAAACATCCGTCAACGAAGAGCAGCAGCTGCACGATGAAATCGCCGCGCTGGAGCGCCAGCTGGAGCGCATGAAACAGGAACAGTGACGCGGCCGGGCTCCCCGGCTACCGGTCCCGCCTGCTGTCCCATCTTGAAAGGAGCGTATCGATCCATGAAGAAAATCCTCGGTATCCTGCTGGCCGCCCTGCTGCTGGCATCCGCTGCCGGCCTCAGCCTGGCGGAAGGCGCGTTCGACGTGACCGTCTTTGAGGCGTCCCCTTACTATCATTTCGACCGCTTTGACAACGCCTGGTCGGTGGAGGCCACCTATACCGCTGCCGACGCCGCGTCCAACAGCAGGCTGACCTTTTCCTTCGGCACCAACAGCACGATGGTCGCCTGGAAACAGCCCTTCATGTTCCGCATTGCCTTCCAGAGCTCCGGGATCGCCCAGACCGCGACTGCCCTGAGCGTATACCTGGACGATGTGCGCTACGACTTTTCCAACCTGCAGGATCTCGGCGGCTACGCGGTCATCAACAGCGGCAGCGTGCTGCGCGACATGCTGAACAGCCTGAAAAACGCCCGCACCATCAGCTACCGGGTGTATTTTGACAGCAAAAACTTTACGGCGGAGAGCGGGCCGGAATCCTTCAGCGACCTGATCGCCGTCGCCGACCTGTTTGAAAAGGCCAACGCCTGGTCCATCTTTACGGATACGACCTCGCTCGAGGCGCTGGACCAGAGCAACAACGCGACCCGGACGCCGCCCATCGGCGAAACGCCGGCGGCCCCCGCGCAGGAAGCGGCGCTGGCCGCCCCGGATGCCCCGGCGGAGCAGGCCGCGCCTGAAAGCGCCTTCGCGGGCATGACCGAGGAGGAGCTGCGCGCGCTGGCCGAGGCTTACGCGACGGAGCTGGCCGCCCGGAAGGCGGGCCGCGCCGCAACGGACGCCGAACACACGGACGAGGAGCTGACCGCCCTGATCAACGCCTGCCTGGCCGAGCTGCAGGCGCGCAAGCTGGCGATCGCCGATACCCTGGGCGCGATGGAGGACGAGGCGCTGACGGCGCTGTACCGCCAGGTCGTGGGCCGGCTGACGATCCGCCAGATGGGCGATATCGTCTATGACGAGGACGGCATCACCGTGTCATGGATCGGTCTTGACAAACAGAATAAGCGGCTGAGCTTTGTCTGCCAGAATACCACAGGGACCGACTTTTATCTGGACCTGACCGCCCAGGCGCTGAACAGCGTCAATGTGTATGTGTATGACAACAGCAAACGAAAGGAATCCCTGCCGAACGGTATGAGCGTTGCGTCCGCCACGCTGGATAATTACAGCTGGCTGCTGGGTGATATGAACGGCACTGCCATAAAAACCCTCGGCCTTACGCACCTTTACCAGGTGGACCTGGAGCTTTCTTTCTACGAGGATGCAAGTGCCAGGGAACCCGTCCGCGTGATCCGGGTGGGCTTCCCGGTCGATCTGGAAATCGCGCAGTAATCAGCGCACCCATACCTGCCCCGCCGCCCCCTGCCGGACGGCGGGACTGCGTTTTGGACCGAACCTGCCAAAGGAGGCCATGCCATGAAAACGATCCTGAACCCGATCGTGCAATGCTTTTCCCTCCTGCTTGCCGCCGTGATCGCGCTGGCGTGCGCGCCCTGCCGCGCGGAGGCGGCGCCCCGGGCGGTGGAAACGCCGGAGGACGCCGCCGAGTGGATCGGCATCCTGCTGGGCGGGCAGCCGGAGGCGCTGGCGGACGGCTGGCTGTGGACGGATGAGATGCGGACCGCAGTGACCGCCATGGGCGGGCCGAAGGGGCTGGCGCTGTCGCTGGCCGGGCTGGGGGCTGTCCAGCGGATCGAGACCGCGTATGAAGCCGCCCTCAGCGGGTACCGGACCTTCCATGTGCCCTGCGTGTTCGCGGCCCTGTCCATCGACCTGATCGTGGTGACGGAGCAGGGTGCGGTCGCCGGGCTGACGACCGGCGCGTATACGGGCGGGCAAGTGCCCGCGTCCGACGCGTATGAAAGCGTTGACCTGTCCCTCCCCGTTCCCGCGCTGGACGGCGCGCTGCCAGGCACCCTGACCCTGCCGCGGGGGGACGGGCCCTTCCCCGCGGTGGTGCTGGTGCACGGATCGGGCCCCAGCGACCGGGATGAGACCATGGGGCAGCAGAAGCCCTTCCGGGACCTGGCGGAGGGTCTGGCCGAAGCCGGCGCCGCGGTCTACCGCTATGACAAGCGGACGTACGTGTACGGCGCGCGGATGGCCCCGGACCACGGGATCACCCTGGTGGACGAGACCATCGAGGACGCCTGCGCCGCGGTGCGCCTGCTGGCCGGCCAGCCAAAAATCGACCCCGATCGGATCTTCGTGCTGGGGCACAGCCTCGGCGGCAACGCGGTCCCGGCGATCTTCCGGACGCTCCGGGACCAGGGCTTCGCCGTCCGCGGCTGCGTCATGCTGGCCGCCTCCCCGCGGTCCCTGGACACGCTGATGCGGGAGCAGTACGATTTCCTGTATTCCCTGATGCCGGACGTCACGCCGCAGCAGCAGGCTGAAAAGGACGCGCTGTTCCGTGAGCTGGACCGGCTGGCGGACCCGGAGGCCCTGGCCGAAAACGACCTGATCGCCGGCGTGTACGCACCCTACTGGCAATGGCTGGCGGCCTATGATGTGCCGGCGGCTGCGCAGGAGATGACCTGCCCCTGCCTGCTCATGCAGGGGGAGGAGGACTACCAGGTGACGATGACCGATTTTAACCTGTGGCAGGCCGCCCTCGGCGGCCGGGACAACTGGCGGCTGGTCTCCTTTCCGGGCCTGACCCACGCCTTCACCACCGGAAAAAAGACGGAAGGCCCCGCCGCCTATGCCCGTCCGGAAACGATGGACCCCCGGGTGATCCGGGAGATCGCCGATTTTATCCGCCGCGCGGCGGACGAATGAGAGGGGCTGACAGAACATGTATGACGTCAAGGGAAGATGGGCCCTGATCACCGGCGCGGCCCGGGGCATCGGGTACCTGACCGCCCGGTTTATGGCGGAGCGGGGCTGCCATCTGATCCTGCACAGCCGGGACATCGCCCACACCGAGCGGATCCTGGCCGACGTGAAGGCCCTGGGGGTGTCCGCCCATGCGGTCGCCGCGGACCTGAGCGACCTGTCCGCCGTGGAGCGCATGCTCGCGGAAATCGACAGCCTGGGGCACGATGTGGACATCGTCCTCAACAACGCCGGCCTGCAGATCGCCTACCGGACCGATTATTTCAAGACCCCCGTGTCCGACTACGAGATCAGCTTCCGGGTGAACACGATCGCCCCGGCGATGATCTGCTATCATTTCCTCCCAAAGATGATCGCCCGCGGCACGGGCCGGATCCTCAACACGACCAGTGGCATCGCGCTGGACGTGTGCCAGGCCGGTTATTCCGCCAGCAAGGCGGCGCTGGACAAGATCACCATCGACCTGGGCAGCAGGGTCGAGGGCACCGATGTGATGATCAACCTGACCGATCCGGGATGGTGCCGCACGGACCTGGGCGGCCCCCACGCCCCCAACGCCCCGGAAAGCGCCCTTCCCGGCATCGTGGTCGGCGTGTTTGCAGACGACCGCAGGTCCGGCCGATATCTCGGCGCGCAGCATTTCGCAGGCCTGACGCTGGAGGAGGCTGTGCGGAAGGCGGAAACTGAATTCGACAGTCCTTATTAAATTTTAAACGCAAAAATGACGCCGATTCATCCGAATCAGCGTCTTTTTTCACCGGTCCAGCTTCCCGGAGGCCGTTTCCGCCGGGGCCGCTTCCGGTCTCAGGCGTCTGTGCTCCACTGCCGGGGCTCAGGTTTCCTCATCATCAAACGTATACAGCCACCTCTTCTTGAGTGCCTCAAGTTCTTCCCGACTGAAATACGGGTTCTTGGCAAAGTATACGCCGTCCTTATAGACAAGGAGCATGCCGCCTTCACCGAATTCCTCGTATTGAGCTCTCTCTTCCGGCGTCCAGGACCGCGTTTCGAAAGTGTACGCTCCGCCGACCACCTTTTCCTGTTCTTCGTTCGTCAGAATCTGCTTCATCGTGTTCTCCTCCTTTTTTGTTCTGATGCTGAGTCCCCGTACTGACTGCGGAAACTCTGTGCCATGACCCTATTCTAATGCATTGCCCGGTATCTGGCAAGTGTTTTTCCTTTCTGTCCGGAGCTGCCGCCGGGCCGGTGAACAGGGGTCTCGATTATTCATACGCAGAAGCAGGCACCCTTGGTAGGCTGATTTTCTGAATTATTTACGCGCTTCCTGAATAGACCGGATGAACTCCCTTGAGCGCTCTTCCTGCGGATGTTCAAAGAATTCGCGGGACGGCGCGCTTTCGATCACCCGGCCATCGTCCATGAAGAGGACGCGGCTGGACACGTTGCGGGCAAAATCCATCTCATGCGTGACCACCAGCATGGTCATGCCCTCCTGCGCCAGCTGGCGCATAACCGCCAGCACCTCGCCGATCAGCTCCGGGTCCAGGGCGCTCGTGGGCTCGTCGAAATAGATGATTTCGGGGCTGGAGACCAGGCCGCGGGCAATCGCGACGCGCTGCTGCTGGCCGCCGGACAGCTGGACGGGATAGCTGTCCAGCTTGTGCGCCATGCCCACCCGCTCCAGCGCCGCCACCGCCAGCTCCCGGGCGGCGCGCTTTTCCATCTTCGCGCCGACCGTCAGGCCCAGCGTCACGTTCTGCAGCACCGTCTTGTTCAGGAAAAGGTTGTAGTTCTGGAACACGAAGGCCGTCCTGCGGCGGATCTGCGCGATCTGCCGGTGTTTGACTTTCGGCAGGCTCACATGGACCTCATCGAAATCCATTTCTCCCTCGTCCGCAGTCTCCAGGAAATTGAGGCACCGGAGGAAGGTTGTTTTGCCGGAACCGCTGGGGCCCAGGATCGCCACCACGTCGCCCGTGCTGACGGTCAGGTCGATCCCCTTGAGGACCTCGTGGTCCTGAAACCGTTTTCGGATATTTCTGACGTTCAGGTTCACTTGACCGCGCCTCCCTTCCGGGCCAGCCACTTTTCCCCGATGCGCTGCAGCTGCGTGAGCACGGTGCAGAACATCAGGTAGATCAGGGCCGCCTCGCCGTACAGCCACAGCGACTCATACACGCGCGCGTTGATCAGCTGCGCCTGGCGGAACATCTCCGTCACGGTGATCGTCGCGGCCATGGAGGTCTCCTTGACCATGGCGATCAGGGAGTTGCCCAGCGCGGGAAAGGCGGTGCGGAACGCCTGCGGGAGCATGATGTGGATCATGATCTGGGGGAAGTTGAGCCCCACGCACTGCCCGGCCTCCAATTGGCCGACGGACACGCTTTCCAGCGCGCCGCGCACCGTTTCCGCCATATACGCGCCTTCATTAAAGCCCAGCACCAGCCAGGCCGCCAGCCACGCGTCCAGCACCACGCCGACGTTGGGCAGGCCGTAGAAGACCAGGTACAGCTGGACGAGCACAGGCGTGCCGCGCACGATCCAGATATAGAAGCGGCAGATCTCCCTGAGCACCGGGACCTTGCCGTACTGGATCAGCGCGACGATCACCGCGATCAGCAGCGCCAGCGCAAAGGAAGCCGCCGCCAGGGGCAGCGTTACCCTGACGCCGTAGCCCAGCATGGCCGGGAAGGATTCGGACAGGATCCGCTCCACCCGGTCGGTCACGCCGAACAGCGCGCGCAGCGGCGCGAAAAACGAATGAAAAAAATCAGCCATGTGGTTTGTGCTGCTCCCTCATATCACAGGAAAAAACGTCGCAGGGACAGGGGCGCCGGAAAGGCCCGCGCCGCCGTCCAGCGCATGGTAGCACATCCGGTCCGGGACGTCAAGGGCATCCGTCAGCCAGCATCGCCGCCCCGTTACTGTTCACGGGTATGGCGAAGCAGGGAAAAGAGAAGCCGTGAGAGGCGTATGATGTGGTAGCTGCGGAACGGAATCCCAGCGTCCGCCGAACGGAATCCACCACCCCATTCCAGTGACGTATCCGACCACCCTCGTAATCGCGGGAGGCCGCAGGCCGAACCGTCGTCATTTTCCCCAGCTGTCCACCCTCACGGCCCACCGCCGTACCTGCCTGTCCTCTGCGGCACGGAATCCCGGAGTCCGCCGGTTTATCCGGCGGATGGCGCAGCCACCCGTAGGGCGATGGGATGGGAGTGCCGCAGGGGACGTGCCGAGGGGAGCCGCGAGGGGGCA
>CACXEB010000288.1 GCA_902766515.1 uncultured Eubacteriales bacterium | reverse complement strand
CATTCTTGACACCTCCTTCAGCATAATTCTACTACATACCAAAGGTTGTGTCAAGTTAAGTTAGTGCATATGGGACGCAAGTCCCCCTTGCGGTCACTGTTCACCCCGTGAACAGTGATATACCCCCTTGTGATTTTGACAGACCGGGTATATAATGGGGGCGTATTCATCAATGCCCCGCTGTACACAAAGGAAACGTCATGGATTTACTGCATACGCTGCTGAAAGTCAAAGATAATGAAGGCCGGACGGTCGATCCGGAGCTGACCCGGAAGCTGTACCGGGACACGCTGTCCATCGCCTGGCCGTCCACCGTCGAGGGCGCGCTGCTGAGCATTATCAGCTCTGTGGACACCATGATGGTGGGGACGCTCGGGCCGGCGGCCATCGCCGCGGTCGGCCTGACCAGCCAGCCGCGCATGATCATGCTGATCTTCGCCCAGGCGCTGTGCATCGGGACCACCGCGCTCTGCGCCCGGCGCAAGGGCGCGGACGACCAGCGCGGCGCCATCGCCTGCCTGAACCAGTCCCTCGGCCTGATCACCGTGATCGGCGTCCTGATGACGCTGATCGGCTTTTTCGGCGCGGAATGGCTGATGCGGCTGGGCGGCGCCAACGAGGACACCTTCGCGCTGAGCACGGACTATTTCCGGATCATCAGCCTGGCTTTCCTGCCCCAGTGCTGGCAGCTGTGCATCTGCGCGGCCATGCGGGCCATCGGCAAGACCCGGATCACGATGGTAACCAACATCGCCGCCAACCTGATCAACGTCTGCCTGAATTACCTGCTGATCAACGGCCATTTCGGGTTCCCGGCGCTCGGCGTCCGGGGCGCCGCGATCGCCACCGCATGCGGCACGGTCACCGCCAGCCTGATCTGCATCTCCATCACGGTGCGCCGCGGCGGCTACTACCACCTGGCGGTGCCGCGGTTCGACGCCGCCACGATGCGGGGGCTGTTCAAGGTCGGCTCCAGCTCCATGGTCGAAGCGACCTGCCTGCGCATCGGTTTCCTGATCCTGGCCCGGCTGATCGCGGGCATCGGAACCAACGCGTTCGCCGCCTACCAGATCGTCGGGCAGGTGACCTCCCTGTCCTTCACCCTGGGCGACGGCGTCAGCACGGCGGCCACCTCCCTGGTGGGACAAAGCCTCGGCGCGAAGCGGAAGGACCTGGCCATGAGCTACGCGCAGGCCGCGTCGCGGGTCGGCTTCCTGGTCGCGCTGCTGCTGATGCTGGTGATATCGGTATTCAGCCGCCAGCTGGCGATGCTGTTTACCGATAACGAAGAAATCATCCACGCCGTCACGCTGTCCTTTATCGTCGCCATCATCGCCATGATCCCGCAAAACGGGCGCGTGGTGCAGTCCGGTTCCCTCCGGGGCGCCGGGGACGTGCGGTTTGTGGCCATCTGCGCCCTGATCTCCGTCACCATTCTCCGGCCCATCCTGACATGGCTGTTCTGCTATCCCCTGGCCGATATCTGGCCCGGGGTGCCGGTGGCCGTGCTGTCCCCGTGGATCGCCTTCCTGATCGACGCGGTCGTCCGGGACCGGCTGATGGCCCGGCGGATCAAACAGGGAAAGTGGCTGGATATTGAATTGAATTAAAAAAAGGAGGCACCCCCATGTCAGAAATGCCCGAACTGTATCCGCAGCGCGGCGCGCTGCTGTATGAGAATCCCCTGTCCTGTCCCGCCGATCTCGACGACTTCCTGCTGGAAGGCAAGGCGGTCGCCACCTTTCCGGAGGGTCGCCTGCGGCTGGAGAACGCGGAAAGCGCGGCCATCGGGCAGAAGGCCAACTATGTGCTCTGGTGCAAAAAGGTCTTTCCAGCGGACTTCCTGCTGGAGATCAGCTTCCGCCCGCTGCGGGAGCCAGGGCTGGCGATGCTCTTTTTCTCCGCCTCCGGCCGGGAGGGACAGGACCTGTTCGATCCGTCCCTTGCGGCGCGGACCGGCGAGTACGTGCAGTACCACCACGGCGATATCAACGCGTTCCACCTGTCCTTTTTCCGCCGGAAGGAGCCGGACGAGCGGCGCTTCCACACCTGCAACCTCCGCAAAAGCTACGGGTTCCACTTGGTCGCGCAGGGAGCCGATCCCATCCCGGACGTCCGGGACGCCGACGGCCCGTATACCCTCACGCTGCTGAAACAGGGCCCGGAGGTCCGCTTCGCGGTCAACGGCCTGGAGGTGCTCACCTTCCGGGATGACGGCGCTACCTGGGGACCGCTGCTCGGCGGCGGGCGTATCGGGCTCAGGCAACTGGCGCCCATGATCGGCGAGTACGCCAATCT
>CACXEB010000287.1 GCA_902766515.1 uncultured Eubacteriales bacterium | reverse complement strand
CGTTTTCGCTGAGTGCTTCGAGAGTCCCTACATGGGTATTTCCTCCATCTACTTCAAGATCGCCGGCGACGAAGCCAAGATGAAGGCTGTGACGGAGGAACTGGAGACGCTGAAGAACTATACCGCCTCGAACGGCGCCGTCACCGTCAACGTGACGACCACCACCACGGAAACCAAGGCCCTGTGACCTGCTGAGCCGATCAGTATCATAAACACCATGATAACCACCATTCCCGCCCCGGTATCAGCCGCAGGGCGGGAATGGTGCTTTTGCGTGCCGAGGCATGCGCTGATGCAAGGACGAACCGGGCTTGAGCGTTCTGATTGACGGATGATGCCGGAACTTCTGCCGGAGATGAAAGCGCGCAGTGTCGACCTGATATAAACGCAGCTTTCCTTCAATACAGACCGGCCCGTGAAACTGCAGATATCGAACTTGACTCACCGTATTGCGCGTTGTATGATGATGCTGCAAGTGCCACGAAGTCTCCCAACGCGTCAGGGCTATTCGGTCAACTCAGCCACATGCTGGTTGAACAAAAACCGAAGATGAGTGAAGAAAAATGCTGAGGATGTTGTGAATGGATGTTTCGTGGACAAACAGCGGCCCGGGATGAAGATAGACTGCTTCATGGAATTGCCGGAAAGTGCCGGCGATGGCATGGCAGTCAGGAGATGCACCGACGGTATGCGAAGGGAGCGACTTATGAAAAACGGCCGTGTCATGATAGGCAATACAGATATGGACTACGTTGCCTTTGGCAAAGGCGGGAGGCCGCTGGTGATCCTGCCGGGGCTTTCGGACGGTCTGGCGACCGTGAAGGGGAAGGCGCTGGTCCTGTCGCCGCCTTACAGGAAGTTCTTCCGGGAGTATACCGTGTATATGTTCAGCCGGAAGAACGATATGCCGGAAGGATATACCATCGAAGACATGGCGGACGACCAGGCGCAGGTCATGCGCTCCCTGGGGATCGGGCAGGCGTGGGTGCTGGGCGTTTCCCAGGGCGGCATGATCGCGCAGCGCCTCGCGATCCGGCATCCGGAGCTGGTCCGCAGGCTGATCCTGGCCGTCACGGCCCCATACGCGAATCCGGTGGTGCGGGACGCGGTGTCCGGCTGGATCGGGATGGCGCAGCGCGGGGATCATACCGCGCTGATGGTGGATACCGCGGAGAAGATGTATTCCGGAGAATACCTTCAAAAGCACAGGAAACTCTTTTCTTTGCTGGCCAGGTTCACAAGGCCGGCCAGCTATGACCGGTTTCTGAAAAATGCCCGCGCCATCCTGGAATTCGACGCGCGGGACAGCCTGCCGGAGATTGCCTGCCCGACGCTCATCATCGCCGGCAGCGACGACCATACGGTGGGAAACGATGCCGCCACGGAACTGCACAGCGGCATATCCGGCAGCGAACTGTATGTGTACGACGGCCTCGGCCACGGCGCGTTTGAGGAAGCAAAAGATTTCTACGACCGGGTGCTGGATTTCTGCAACCGGTAGATGATGATCCCCTTGCGCAGGGGGTCATTTTTCATATGCAGCTTACCCGCCAGCTTCCGCATCATGCCTGTGATCCCATGGAAAAGGGCACAGTGTGGAATGGTGCAGGATGGCCGGCTGGAATGAGATTTGTTACATTTCAATTCTACAAATTGTCTTGACAAATGATTCGACATGCTGTAGAATGCAATTCGACAGGCTGTCTTATTATTTGATCGGGAGGTTTTGCATATGAAAGAACATCGGCTGCCGGAAGCGGAGTTGACGGTCATGAAAGCGATCTGGGCGGCGGGCGGGCCCATGACCTCGGCACAGATCATGCGTGAGGCCGGCGAGGACCGTGGCTGGAAGCCCCAGACGCTGCTGACGCTGCTGGCCCGGCTGACGGAGCGCGGCTTTATCGAAGCGCGTCCAGGTAAAGGACGGGAAAAGCTGTTTTGTGCCCGGATCAGCCGGGAGGAATACCTGGCCCGGGAAACGAGCGCCTTCATGGACGAGGTGCACGGGCACTCGATCAGTTCCCTCCTGGCGGCGCTGAATCCGGACAGGATGAGCGAGAGCGACCTGAACGAGCTTCAGCGCTGGTTTGATCAGCTCAGGAAGGAGGCGGGCGAATGATCGGACCGTGGGCTGTTTCCCTGCTGAGCGGTATGCTGGGCATGACCATCCTGACGCTGGCTGTGCTGGCAGCGCTGCCCATCCTGTCGAAACGCTATCGCCTGAGGACGGTCTACGGGCTGCTGGTTCTCTGCCTGTTCGGCTTCCTGATCCCCTGGCGGCCGCTCATTGTGCGCCGCCCTGCCGTGACGGTGGAGATTCCCGCGGCGGCGGTTCAGCGGCTGCGCCGGCCGGCACCGCAGGCAGCGGTTCAGGCGATCCCCGGCGACGCTCAAATCGCCCGGCCGGCAGCGCCTTCGACGTCCGCGCGCGAAACGGCGGCAAATCCGGCGCCTGACGGGCGGATCATCCTGCTGATGCTCTGGGCGGCAGGCGCGGCATCGGTGCTGGCCGTCGGGCTGCTGCGTTACTTCCGGATGAAGCGGATGCTGCTGCGCTGGCGCACGCCCCCGGATCCGCTGCCGGCTTCTATGATGCGCGGGGAATCGTCGGAAACGGGACTGAAACGCGTGCCGCCGCTCTGGCAGGCGCCCTGCGTTTCCGGACCCATGGTCTGCGGTCTGTTCCGTCCGGCGGTGTACCTGCCCGAACGGGTCATGGATACCGCCGACCTGCGGCTGATCCTGCGGCACGAGCTGGTCCATGTCCGGCAGGGGGACGTGCCGGTCAAGTGGCTGACCCTGCTGGCATGCGCCGTCTACTGGCCGAATCCGGTGATCTGGCTGCTCCGGCGCGCGCTGAACCAATACTGTGAACTGAGCTGTGATGAGCGGGTGATGGCTGGGGCGGACCTGGCCGCGCGCACCCGCTACGCTGAAACCATCATCGCCGCCATCCGGGTCGGTGACCGGACGAACGCCGTCCTGTGCACCGCGTTCCGGGGCGGGCTCAAACGAATGAAACGGAGGATTCTGCAAATGATGGATCATCATACCCGGCGCGTCGGCGTCCTGGTCTTGGCGGCGCTATGCTGCCTGACAGCGCTGACCGGCTGCTTCCTGCGCTTCAGCGCGGCGGATCCGGTCACGGCACTGCCGGATTTCCCGAAGGACTATGTGTATGAAGCGGAAGAACTGTTCGCGTTACCGGAGCCCTGTCCGGCGGTCACGGGCACGGCTTTTGCGCCTGCCTACAACTACTCCGATGACCCGCAGTATCCGGCGGCGCTGTATGCCCCGGGGACGCCGCTGGAGGTGACCGGCCGCAAATGGCGCAGTGAACATATTCCCGGGGTCACGGGGACGGACGGCATGGTCTGGCTGCAGGTCGACGTGCTGGCGGGGGAACCGCTGACGGGCGTATGGATGCCTGAGGCCTTTGTGGACGCAGGCGGGAACGGCGCGGAAGCCTTTCCCCGCGGTGTCCTGCGCGCCGCGGAGGGTCAGGCGGTCGTCCCGATGTATGACCGCATCACTGACAAGGCACCGGCCCATACCATTGAATCGGGCCGCGAGGCAGAACTCATCAGCTGGCAGCCCGGGTATGCCCAGGTCCGGATCGGCGGCCAGTATGGCTACGTTGATACGGATCAGTTTATCCTCAGTGGGGAAATCATGGCGCAGCTGGCGCCGGAATGGATGTATGGCTTTGACAGCTGGCGGCTGGGGTACGGCGAGTATTACAACCAATACTATGCCTGGTTCGGAGAGATGGAATACCGTTACGGCAGCTTTGATATGTGGAGCAATGAACTGAAAGCAGCCGCGACGCGGGTCCAGCGGGATTACGGCCTGCTGCAGCCGGGCGATCCGGTCTATGTCCTGCCTGGAGAGGGGGACATCACCGCGGAGGAAGCCATCGCCATTGGCAAGCGGCTGATCGGCGATGACGGCGGGACGGACGAGCTGGGCGTACCCTTCTATACCTGGCAGGCCCATTTTATGTATACGGAAGGCGAGGAGCCGGAGCCCGGCTGGACGCTGCGCGCCTGGGCGACGCATACCGACATGGACCGGTGGAACATCCGGCTGACCCGCCGGGGCGAGCTGGTGGGCGATCCCCGGCCTTACCGGGATGTCCAGCATCCGACGACGCCCTATTATAGCGTTGCCCTCATGCTGCTGTACGGTGAAATGGAGGATATATGGCCGGCCGCCATCCGCACCGCTTTCGATCCGGAGGGCTGTCCGCCCCTGAGGGAAGGCTGGAAAACCGAGGAAGAGATCCGGCGGATCGCCATGGATGCCCTCGAAAGCGCGTTCGGCGCGGAAAAGCGCGCGTCGGTGGAAGCGCGGTTTGACATCTATGCCAGTTATTACAATTACGGGCGGTTTGACGAAAATGATCCGGAGGAGCGTATTTTCTGGACGGTGCGCTGCGTCAACAGGACGCCCGGTGAGGCGGAGGAAATCCAGGTGCGCGTCAACATGGACGGCACGCTGAGGGAGGAGCCCATCGACGATTACTACGGAGATATTGATTTTTCACCCGGCGGAAACGGATGACATGGTTTGCACACTGCATTATATTGCGGACGCTTGCGTGAGCGGGCGTCCTGCAGTATAATTTTTTCGAAAACGCCGGCGCCGGAAGCGCCGGTCAGCGATGGGAGGGATCCGGATGAGCCTGTTTGCCATCGGCGACCTGCACCTGCATTATCAATCGGTGCTGAAGGCGCAGAACCAGCTGCGGGATCCTGTCTGGCGAAACCATGAGACGGTGTTCCGGCGGCACTGCGAAGCCCTGGTCCGGCCGGAGGATACCCTGGTGCTGGCCGGGGACCACAGCTGGGGCCGCAGCCTGGCGGAATGCGGGCAGGACCTGCAGTACATCTGTGATCTCCCCGGCAGGAAGGTCCTGCTCAGGGGCAACCATGACATGTTCTGGGATGCGAAGAAGACCGACGCCCTGAACCGGCTGTACGAGGGAAAGCTGTTCTTCCTGCAGAACAACTACGCGCCGTACGGGGAATACGCCCTGGTCGGCACCAAGGGCTATACTTTCGAGGGCCCGTTTTATGTCCGCGGCGGCCGGATCACCGGCTGGGACGAGGAGGAACAGGCGCATGCGCAGAAGCTGATCGACCGGGAGGTGGAACGCCTGAAAGCCTCGTTTGAGGCGGCGCGGGCGGACGGATACAGCCGGTTCATCATGTGCCTGCACTATCCGCCGACCAGCATCCTGGAGAGAAACAGCGCGTTCACCGCCCTCGCGGAACACTATGGCGCGGAAAAGGTGATCTACGCGCACTGCCACGGCGAAAGCCGTTTCCATGACAGCATTGAAGGCCGTCACCACGGCATTGAGTATAGGCTGGTGTCCGGCGATTACCTCCGGTGGCGGCCGGAGCGGATCATTTGAAAGGAGGAGGAGCGATGAGCGACGATCTGTGGACGATCAGCCGGCAGCGGGTGGCCGAATCCCTCCGGATGTTCGACAACCATGACAGCCGGCTGCCGTATTATGAGCTGGTGCTGGAGGGAACGCTGGACGACCTGCCGGTTTTCCCGCTGCCGGAGGGCTATCACCTCGCGTATTACCGGCCCGGCGACCGGGAAAACTGGATCGCGATCGAGACCAGCGCCCGAGAGTTTCACTGCCGAGAAGAGGGCCTGCGGGCCTGGGAGCAGTACTATGCGAACCATGAGGACGAGATGCCGGAGCGGATGCTTTTCGCGGTCAACGCGCGGGGCGAACCGGTGGCGACCGCCACGGCTTTCTACGATGTTCGCCGGCCTGACGACGGCGTCAACGGGATGCTGCACTGGGTGGCGGTCCGGCGGGAGGACCAGGGGAAGGGCCTGTCCAAGCCGCTGATCGCGCAGACGCTGCGGCGCTTGAAGGAACTGGGCTACAAAAGGGCCGCCATCCCGACGCAGACGACCACCTGGCTGGCCTGCAAGGTCTACCTGGACCTCGGCTTCCGCCCGATTCCCCGGAACGCGGAGCGCAGCCGCGCAGGCTGGGAGATCGTCCGGGCCCTGACCGCCCATCCGGCCCTGACGGATTTCGCGGAAGCGGACCTGACGAAATGGCAGACGGAGCCGAAGGCGGGGGAGATGGGCGGCCAGGGGATCTGATATTGAATATTCTCTATGCTTGCCGCTCGGAGACAACAAAACGGAGCCATCAGCGGCTCCGTTTTGTGATATTGCTAAAAACGAGGAGTTTATGCGGATCAGCCATTCCTCCTGAGGGCTTTGAGGACCTGTTTCTGTACCGGGAGACGATCCCATGGTTTGTACCGGCTGGCATAGGATACGGAGAGCATTTCTTTCGCTTCGGGGCTCAGAAACGGGATCAGCGGCAGCGCGTGACGCTCCGCCGCCCTGAGCATCCACTGGGCTGAGACTGGCCATGTCTCAATGTCCTCACGCCCCAGAAAGATTGCCAGGGCAGCCGCTGCGTCCTCCGGAGAGGGCTCTGCCGCGCAGATTTCACGGACAGCCTGGGCGATGTGCTCGTCAAAGCGGGTGTGGCACCGGTCATCCCCGATCGAATGTCCGATGCCAAATAGGCCATCGGTGGGCCTGCTTTTTTTCTCGCATTCTTCCAGTTCGCTCCGGTATTCAGCAAACACCTGCTCCAGGCTGGTTAGTAGCTCTTTCATGCAGCGTTCCCTCCGCGTTCATGCCGCCCGCTATGACTTGAAGTTGTTCTCATCGAAGGGCGGTTCCTCCTGGTGTTCGCGCTCCTGCCTGCGCATGCGTGTCCACAGAAGGTACGCGTAGATCAGCAAGGCCACGGCGGACAGCCCGAACAGCGCGACAGACACATATCGCAGGATCGGGCTCATGCTCGTTCCGGGGTCATTGCGGCTCTGAAAAAGGTCATAGGCAATGTAGATCAGGTATATCGCCGCAGCGCCGAGAAAAGCAGGCCGTGCTTTCTGAGGATTCATCCACACCATCCTCCTTAAAAACATGATAAACCCCGTGAGCGCAACCGTCCACGGGGCTGCAAGTATGCTCAGTTGTTTTTATCTGTTGCGCTTCTTGGACAGGATGTCGAAAGCCACAGCTGCCAGCAGCACGAAGCCCTTGACGATGTACTGGAAGTGCTGGTCCAGATTGACAGCGATCATGCCCAGGTTGATGACGCCGATGAGGGTAGCGCCGATCACCATGCCGATGATGGTGCCTGCGCCGCCGCTGGCGGACACGCCGCCTACCACGCAAGCGGCAATGGCGTCCATCTCATAGTTCTGGCCGGCATTGGCGTATGCGGTCTGGAAACGCGCCATGTTGATCATCGCCGCGAGGGTCGTCAGGATGGCCATGTTCAGATAGGCCAGGAACATGATCCTGCGGGTATTGATGCCCGAGAGCCGCGCAGCCTCCATGTTGCTGCCCACGGCGTAGAAATGGCGGCCGATGGTGGTCTTGCTGGTGATGAAATAGTAGATCAGAATGATGCCTACCACCCACAGCAGCGGTGCCGGAAGGCCCTTGTCAATGGCCAGCTGCGTCATCAGCAGAATGATGGCAGCTGCGCTGATGCCGCCCTTGAGGCAGGTCATGTACATGGGTTCCACGGAGTAGCCCTTCTGAAGCCGCTTTTTCCGATTCCAGAACAGCAGGCCTACGGTCGCTCCGGCTGCCAGCAGGCCGATGACGAAGCATGGCCAGTTGAAACCTTCGGTCGGGAAGATGACGCCTTTGTAGAAAATCTGCAGGAAGGACTCCGGAAGGTAGGCGATGGACTTCGTTTCCGCGCTGGCCCAGTTCAGGAGCGCCGTGCCCAGACCACGGAAGGCAAGAAAGAAGGTCAGCGTCGCGATCCACGGCGGGATCCGTACATAAGCGATCAGGAAGCCCAGCAGCGAGCCGTATGCAAAGCCGAGCCCCAGCATCATCAGGATGGACAGGGGCGTACCGAGATTCAGGACGTAGATCGGTTTGTCTGTGGTTCCCGTGTACGTTGACATGAAAAACGCACCCAGAGCGCCGAAGAGGCAGACCGTCGAGCCGCAGCTCAGGTCAATGTTGCCGCCGGTCAGCATGCACATCAGCATGCCTGCGCCCAGAATGAATACATAGGCGTTGTTCTTGACAAGGTCAGTGAAGGTGTTCGCGCTGAAAAAACTGCCCTTGGTGAGGATCACAAACAGCACAAACACAAGAACCAGGACAATGAGCATGACGTTCTTTTTCAGAACGACAAGGATCGATTTGCTTTCCATTGTTTTGTCCTCCTTCCTGTGTCAGCGCTTGCGTTGCTTCGAGAGCACGTCGAACAGGACGGCAGCCAGCAGAACGAGGCCTTTCACCACTTTCTTGTAGGGGTCCTCCACACCGTTCAGGTCCATGCCCTTGTTGATGACGCCCATCAGGATGGCGCCGATGATCATGCCGGACACTTTTCCGGTGCCGCCGTACGCAGATGCGCCGCCGATGAAGCATGCGGCGATGGCATCCATCTCGTAGCCCTCACCGTACTTGGGGTCAATGCCCTTGTTGAGGCCCGTCGTCAGGGCGCCTGCCAGGCCTGCCAGCAGACCGATGTTGGCGTAGGCGAACCAGTAGACGTTCCGGGTCTTGATGCCGGACAGCGCAGTGGCTTTTTCATTGCCGCCCACAGCGTACAGGTGACGGCCCATGGCAGTCCGGTTGGTGATGTAGGCGTACACGCCCAGCACCAGGAGAATCCAGATCAGCACCATCGGGAAGCCTTTGTAGTAACTCAGGACGATGCTCAGCCAGATAATGGCGAGGGAGACGATCGCCGTGGTGACGATTTGTCCCGGTATGGACTGTTTGATGCCCATCTTCTTCTGCACGATGATTTTGCGGACCATCAGCGCGATGAAGATCAGCGCGGCCGTCAGGCCGATCAGGAAACTGATGACGTCAAAGTTTTTCGCGCTGTTGACACCGAACAGTAAATTGCGGAAGAAGCTGTTCTGTTGGGTGAACACCTTCTCGACATTGGCGATCCAGCCGTCTTTGGCCGACTGTTCCAGCGCGGGGAACCATTCCTTCAGAACCGCGGACACATAGCTGTTGTTGTAGCTGCCGAAAAACTTGATGAACGCGGAGTCCTTGTTGATCATGCCCACGTGGGACTCACCCCGCATGATCCAGGAGGCAATGCCGCGGTACGCGTAGAAACCCGACAAGGTCGCGATGAACGCCGGAACATGGATCTTGGCGATCCAGAAGCCCTGGAACACGCCGATGACCAGGCCGATGCCCATCATGGCCAGCACGGCCAGCCACATGTTGATGCCGGCTTCCAGCATGATACAGCCTACCGCGCCGGCCAGACAAACCACTGCGCCGACGGAGAGGTCAATGTTGCCGCCGGTCAGGATGCACATCAGCATGCCGGTTGCCAGGATGAAAACGTAGGTGTTCGCCGTGATCAGACTGGTCAGGTTCTTGCTGGAAAGGATGCTGTTCTTGGGGTCCACAAGGATACCGAAGGCGATGACCACCGCTACCAATGCGATGACCATGGTGTATTTACGGAAGAAGTTGCCCACCTTCGGTCCGAAGCTGCCTGGCTCTTTCAATGGGGACTTTTTTGCCTGCCCGCTCGTTGTCACGCCCATCGTAGGCTTTTTTACTTGCTCACTCATCGTCACACCCCCCTTCCGGATCGGATAATCGCTGCCATGATGCTTTCCTGGGACGCTTCCGACGCCTTGACCTCGTCGATGATCCTGCCTTCGTTCATCACGTAGACACGGTCGCTCATGTTCAGTACCTCAGGAAGCTCGGAGGAAATCATCACGACGCTCTTGCCGGCCGCAGCCAGGTCGTTAATGATGCAGTAAATCTCGTACTTTGCGCCGACGTCAATAGCGCGGGTGGGTTCGTCGAGGATCAGGATTTCCGGCTCCGCGAACATCCACTTGGCCAGCAGCACCTTTTGCTGGTTGCCGCCGGAGAGGTTGCCGACCAGCTGCTCCACGGTGGGTGTCTTGATCTGCAGCTTGCCGCGGTACTCCTCCGCAGCCGCGTACTCCTTATCGCTGTCGATGATCGTGTGGCTGGAGACGGCGGCGAGGTTGGCCAGGGTCGTGTTGAGCGTAATGGATTTGCTCAGAATCAGGCCGTTGCCTTTTCGGTCCTCGGTGACATAGGCGATTTTGTGCTTGATGGCTTCTGCGACGCTCTTGCGCATTTTAACGGGCTTTCCGTTCAGCTCCAGCTCACCGGATATGCCGACGCCGTAGCTCTGGCCGAAAATGCTCATGGCCAGCTCCGTTCGTCCGGCACCCATCAGGCCGTAGATACCGATGACCTCGCCCGCGCGGACGTACACCGAAACATCGTCCACCACCTTGCGTTCCGGATAGAGGGGGTGGCGCACGGTCCAGTTGCGGACCGCCATCTTGACGTCACCGGGTACGACGTGGGGCCGTTTCGGGAAGCGGTTGGTGATTTCACGGCCTACCATGCCCTTGATGATCCGCTCTTCGCTGACCGGTTCCGTACCATGGTTGTCGATGGTTTCAATGGTTGAGCCGTCGCGGATGACTGTAATTTTATCCGCCACATAGGACACTTCGTTCAGCTTGTGGGTAATGATGATCATGGTCATTCCCTGCTTTTTGAAGCTGAGCATCAGGTCCAGCAGTGCGCGAGAATCTTCTTCGTTCAGAGACGAGGTTGGCTCGTCCAGAATCAGCAGCCGGGCTTTCTTGGCCAGCGCTTTGGCGATTTCCACCAGCTGCTGCTTGCCAGTGCCGATCGTTTTGATCTGCTCCTTGGAGCTCTCCGTGAGGCCTACCATTTTGAGGTACTTGTCAGCCTCTGCGTAGGTTTTATTCCAGTTGATGGCGTACTTATGCCCCTGCTCATTGCCGAGGAACATGTTTTCGCCGATGGTCATCTCAGGCACCAGGGCCAGTTCCTGGTGGATGATGACGATACCCTTTTTCTCAGAATCCTTGATATTGGAAAACTTGCATACTTCTCCGTCGTAGACGATGTCTCCCTCGTACGTCCCATGGGGATAGATCCCGCTCAGCACGTTCATCAGGGTGGATTTGCCGGCGCCGTTCTCGCCGACCAGCGCGTGAATCTCGCCCTCTTCCACCTGCAGATTCACGTTGTCAAGCGCCTTGACACCCGGAAAAGTCTTGGTGATGTTTCTCATCTCAAGCAGAATCTTGCCCATGGCGTTCCTCCCGCTTTCCTTAAAGAT
>CACXEB010000286.1 GCA_902766515.1 uncultured Eubacteriales bacterium | reverse complement strand
TGGTCGGAACAGGCCGCGCATTCCGCCCGGACGGCGGAGACGGTCACGCCCGAAGCGCTGACGGAGCTTGCGCTCAAGGCCCGGCAGCGGGGCAGCATCGGCCTTGCCTTCACCTACAACGAGCCGCTCATCGGCTATGAGTTCGTCCGCGACACGGCCGCGCTGGCAAAGGCGGCGGGACTGAAAACCGTCGTCGTCACGAACGGGACGGCCGAGCTGGCCGTGCTGGAGGAGCTGAAGCCGCAAATCGACGCGATGAACATCGATCTGAAGGGCTTTACCGACCGCTACTACAGCAGCGTCCTCGGCGGGGACCGGCGGCAGGTCCTGGCGTTCATCGAGGCCGCGGCGGAGAGCTGCCACGTGGAACTGACGACGCTGATCGTTCCCGGCGAAAACGACGGGGAAGAGGAGATGCGCCGGCTGTCCCGATGGGTGAGCAAGCTGAAGACCCGGGACGGAGAGGGCGTCGCGCTCCATATCAGCCGCTTTTTCCCGCGCTTTCGCATGCGCGACCGGGCCGCCACGGAGGTCGGGACCGTTTACCGCCTGGCGGAGGTCGCAAGGGAATCGCTGGAACATGTGTATACGGGAAACTGCTGAGCCGTTCCGGCGAATCAGGAAGCCGGGCACGTGAATCCCGCCGATCGGTCCCGGATAAGATAAAAAGAGATCCACACCTTTTCCGTACAGCGCCGGACCCGGCGCGTTGCGTAGGAAAAGGTGTGGATGTTTTTTGCGGACGGATCCCCGGGCAGATCACAGGATGAACTGCGAAATGGTCCGGCTGATCGCGTGGATATCCACGTTGGTCTTGAATTCGAGCTGGAGCTTCGTCCCGTTGGAAAACGCGAGGATCAGCTCGCTGTCGATATCGAGCAGACCGGCCGTTTCGATCCCGTAAAACTGGACTTTGGAATAGGGATAAGAGAAGTACGATACTTTTTTTCCGGATATGCCCTGAACGTTCACAACGAAGATCCGCTTCGTCGTGAAGACCACCTGGTCCCGCACGGTCTTGAACGCGTGAAGGATCTGCTCGCCGTCCAGCATCAGGGTGTGGACTTCCGGCCTGACCTCGCTGACCGGGATCCCCTTCAGATTCATCAGCTGGCTGTCAAGCGTGATGCCCGAAGAAATGCCTGCCATGATTGCTCCCTCCTGTGATCCGTTAAGATTCCGGCGGCGGCGCAGCCGCGGCCTGTGGATCATTCTATCACGTTGTCCCGGCCGCGGCAATCCTATTTCGCCGGTAAACCGGAAGGCGGCATTGAGTTTTCTGACAGACTGTGGTACAATCTCCCTGTCGGGATCCCCCGGTTCCCCGCGGCGGAGGACCCAGTGTTCCCGACACACAGTCAGGAAAAAAGGAGCTGATCCACCATGAAACGTGTCGTCACGCTGATCCTCGTCCTCTGCGCCCTGCTGAGCTGCGCGGCCCTGCCCGCCCAGGCCTACGGCAGCGTCGGCTACGACATCTCCGACCCGGACGCCATGATCGGCAAGCGTATCTGCAACTTCGACTACAGCTATTACAAAAACTCGAAGTATCCGAACTACCAGCCGTACCAAAAGCGCTACATCGGCAGCAATCCGCAGTGCGTGGGCTACGCCTACGCCCGCATTGAGGAAAAGCTGAATCTGGACGGCGTCGGCTTCAGCTCCGGGGCCGGCGCCAACGACATGCCCGCCAATGCCGCCAAGGTGGACGGCAAGGTCGTACACAGCAGCAGCGGTGAGGAGTATACCATCCGCGTCCACAGGAACGACGGCGGCGCGTATCTGGCTTAGAACGCCTTCGCCTGCTTCGACGGCTGGACCGGCAACTCCTATGGCCATGTGGTCTATGTGGAGGAGGTGCGCAAGGTCGACGGCGTTACCTACGTCTACTATTCCGAAGGCGGCAACAGCGCCCGCAAGAATGACAAGGACGGCAGAATGCGGAAACTTTCCCTCTCCGACTTCACGGGCGGCAAGGCCAGCAGCGGCAAATACATGGGCTGCATCGTCTATGAGCCGAAGAACACCTGCAGCCACAGCTATGACGCAAACGGCGTCTGCACCAAATGCCGCAGCTATGACATGACGCGGGACAGCGGCACTGTCTACACGGCGTTTGACATGCCCCGCACCTACCGGACGGTGGACGCCTCGCCCTTCCGCATCGGGCCCTATCAGGAGTGCCCTGCGCCCGCCGGCGACACGCCAGCGGGATATGAGTTCTCCGCCGTGGGCAAGCTGACCAACAGCCGCGGCAGCCTCTGGTTCAAGGCCGCGGACGGAACCTACGTCTAT
>CACXEB010000285.1 GCA_902766515.1 uncultured Eubacteriales bacterium | reverse complement strand
GAGGGCGAGACGACCTATCACGACCTGGTGTTCGGCGACATCACGATGCCGAACGACACTCTGGACGATATGGTGCTGATCAAGGCCGACGGCATGCCGACCTATAATTTCGCCAATGTCGTGGACGACCACCTGATGGGCATCACCCACGTGATGCGCGGGACGGAGTACCTTTCCTCCACGCCCAAGTACAACCTGTTGTACGAGGCGTTTGGCTGGGATATCCCCCAGTACATCCACCTGCCGCCCGTCATGCGCGACAGCCAGCACAAGCTGTCCAAGCGCGACGGCGACGCGTATTACAGCGATTACATCAGCAAGGGCTTCCTGACCGAGGCGCTGATCAACTACCTGGCGCTGGTGGGCTGGAACCCGGGCGACGACCGTGAGTTTTTCACCCTCGACGAGCTGGTGGAAGCGTTCGACGTGAAGGGCATCAACCGCGCGCCGGGCATCTTTGACCCGGAGAAGCTGCGTTGGTTCAACTTTGAGTACATCCGCCGCCTGCCCTTTGAGACGTACCTGGAGAAGGTCACGCCGTGGTTTGACCGGGTGCTGAGCGCGGACCGCTTCGATTACCGCCGCCTGGCGGAGCTGATGCAGGACCGCACGGAGACCTTCGCCGAGGTGCCGGACAAGGTGCGCTTCCTGGCGCAGCAGCCGGAGTACGGCCCGGAGCTGTTTGACAACAAGAAGCAGAAGAGCAGCCAGGAGTCGGCCCTGCCGGCCCTGCGCCTCGTGGAAGGCGTGCTGGCCAGCCTGCCGGAGTGGACCGAGCAGGCGCTGCACGATACGGTGATCGCCGCCATCGCTGAAAACGGACTCAAGAACGGCACGGTCCTGTGGCCGATGCGCATCGCCCTGTCCGGCCAGCTGTCCACCCCCGGCGGCGCGTTTGAAATCGCGTACCTGCTCGGCCGGGAGGAAGCCCTGGCCAGGATCCGCAGCGGCATCGAAAAGCTGTCATAACCCATTCACATACCGCAATATTCAACAGGAGGAAAACCATGAAATCCGTTACCATTCAACTGACGCAGGCTGAGGAAGTCAAGGAATTCGTCAATACCGTCAACCGCTATGCCTATGAGATGGACCTGCGCGCCGGCCGTCACGTGGTCGACGCCAAATCCATCCTGGGGATCTTCTCGCTGGACCTGTCCAGGCCGATTTCGCTCGAAATCTACGCCGAGCAGTGCGACGACCTGCTCAGGGACATCCAGCGCTTCACCGTCTGAGCGATGGCCCAGGGGAGATAAGGATACAAAGCCTTGCAGAAGACGCTGAATCTTTTCACGGACAGCTATACCGCCGTGTTCGGGGTGAACGACCAGCTGTCAGGCCTGCTGGAAAGCAGCCTGAACGTCCGCCTGCGCATGACGGACGGCCAGCTGCTGATCGAGGGCGATCCGGAGCCGGCCGAAATGGCGGCGCAATGTGTTGAAAAGCTCATCGCGCTGGCGGCTTCGCACGCCATCGATCCGGCCACCTGCCGGCTCGTCATCCATTACGCGCGCGAGGGAAGGCTGGACAGCCTGGACGAGCTGATGAGCCGCACGGTAGCGGTCACCGCCCACGGAAAGCCTATCGTGTGCAGGACGGCGGGCCAGATGAACTACGTGCAGACCGTGCGCCGGCATGAGCTGACCATCGCCGAGGGCCCCGCGGGGACCGGCAAGACCTACCTGGCCGTCGCCATGGCGGTGACAGCCCTGAAGAACCGCGAGGTGGAGCGGATCATCCTGACCCGTCCCGCCGTCGAAGCGGGGGAACGGCTGGGTTTCCTGCCCGGTGACATGAGCCAGAAGATCGACCCCTACCTGCGGCCGCTGTATGACGCGCTGTATGAGCTGAGCGGCAGCGATTCGACCCAGCGCATGCTGGAGCGGGGCATCCTTGAGATCGCGCCGCTGGCCTTCATGCGCGGCAGGACGCTGTCGCATGCTTTCGTCATCCTCGACGAGGCGCAGAACACGACGGCGGAACAGATGAAGATGTTCCTGACGCGCCTGGGCGCAGGCGCCCGTTTTGTCATTACCGGCGACGCGACGCAGGTCGACCTGCCGGGATCCCAGGTGTCCGGCCTTCGCCAGGCGCTGGAGGTCCTGCGGGACGAGCCGGCGGTCGGCGTTGTGCGCCTGACGGCGGAGGACGTGGTGCGCCATGAGCTGGTGCTCCGGATCATCCGCGCGTACGAGCGCTATCAGAACCGCTGAGGAGGGCATGTCCATGGGACGGAAGGACAGGGGACCCGAAGCCGAAAAGAACGTGCCTTTGCGCAAGGAAAAGCTGCGCTGCGCGCTGGCCGGCGTATGCTTTACTTTTCTGGTGGTGCTGATCTTCATCGTCAGCATCATCCCGAAGCGCTATGATATCCGGCTGGGGCAGGTGCCGACGGTCACCATCACCGCGACCAAGGACGTGGTGGATGAGGTGTATACCGCGCAGCTGCGCGAAATCGCCCGGGCCAGCGTCAATCCGACCTATCAGTTCCAGGAGGGCGTGACGGACCAGGTGCTCGCGCAGCTGGACCAGCTGTTCAGCCAGCTCAGGCTGGTGCGGCAGTACGGCGAGACCCTCTCCAAGGAGGGCCGCGTCGGTTATACCCACGAGGAGCTCGAATACGCCCGCAACATGCTGACCGGCTTCACCCTCCGGGACAACCAGCTTCAGACGCTGCTCAGCGCGAGCGAAGAGGACTTTGAGGAACTGTATACCTCGCTGACCAACGCCGTCCGCAGCACGATGGACAACCACGTCACGGAGGGACAGGTCAGCGAGGCGATCAACAACATCAGCATGGTGGTGGGCTATACCACGGAGGCGGAACTGCTGCAGGATGTGGCGCTCCCGCTGCTGCAGGCCTGCATCCAGCCGAACATGATCATCGACCAGGAGGCCACGGAAAAGGCCCGGGAGGAAGCCGCCGCCACTGTTGCGCCGGTGATCTACAAGCAGGGCCAGAACATCGTCGTGAAGGGCGAAGGCCGGGTCACCGCCAACCAGATCCGGATGCTCAGCACCCTGGGCCTGCTCAATACCAGCAGCATCGACCTCAAATTCTACCTGGGCGCGGGCGTGATCGTGCTGCTGGCGACAGCCCTGTTTTTCTGGACGCTGGCGGTCCTGGACCGCCGGGTGATGACCACCTTCAAGTACCTGCTGGTGGTGCTGGCGGTGCTGCTCATCAACATGGCCCTGTGCGTCGGCGCCAAGCAGATCCTGTCCTACGCGATGCCCGTCATCATGGCGGCGATCCTGCTGAGCGCGCTGATCGGCATCCGCGTCGGGCTGATCAGCAATATCTATATGGCAGTGCTGGTCACGGCCCTCACGGCCGGCGGCAATGAGACCTACCTGACGGAGATGGTCCGCCTGATCGTGTCCACCGTGCTCAGCGGGACGCTGGGCGCGCTGCTGATCAAGCGCAGCCTGAGCCGCCTGAGGGGCCTGGTCGCTGCGCTCGCGGCCAGCGTGATGACGATGGTGGTGACATACTCCATCGGCCTGCTGACGGACACTTCGGAAACGGGCATCCTGTCCAATGCGTTCCTGAGCATGACCGGCCCGGTCTTCGCGGGCATCCTGGCGCTGGCGATCCAGCCGCTGTTCGAGGTGCTGTTCAACCTGCCGACGCCGGTCCGCCTGCTGGAAATGAGCAACCCGAACCAGCCGCTGCTCAAAAAGCTGATGATCGAGGCCCCGGGCACGTACCACCACAGCATCCTGGTGGCCAACCTTGCGGAAGCCGCGGCGGAGGCGATCGGCGCGAACGCGCTGCTGGCCCGCGTCGCCGCTTACTACCACGACGTCGGCAAGCTGAAGCGTCCCGCCTATTTCAGCGAAAACCAGGTCAATGGCGAAAACATCCATGACCATACGGATCCGGCGGTGTCCGCCAAGATCCTGACAGCGCATCCCCGCGACGGTGTCGCGCTGGCGCGCCAGTACCGCCTGCCGGTGGAGGTACAGCAGATCATCGCCGAGCACCACGGCAATTCACCGGTCATGTATTTTTATCACAAGGCGGTGCAGCAGGCGAACGGCGAGCGGGTGGATATCGACCAGTTCCGCTATGACGGCAGCCGGCCGTCCACCAAGGAGAGCGCCATCATCATGCTGTGCGATACCATCGAGGCGGCGGTCCGCAGCCGGAAGGAAAGCATGAGCCAGGACGAGCTCCGGGAGTACATCCTGAAGCTGGTGCGCGGCAAGCTGCTGGACGGCCAGCTCAACAACTCGCCGCTGACGCTGCATGATATCGACGCGATCTGCGAAACCTGCGCGATCGTGCTGAAAGGCGTCAACCATGAGCGCGTATCCTATCCCACGGACCAGAAGAACCGCCGTTCCGTCCTGAGCCGCCGGCCCCAGCAGAAGGAAGTCCCGGCCGATGGCAGTGCCGGCCAGGCGGAGCCGCAGCGGGCGGCGCGTCCGCGTCCGCCCAGAAAGCCGCTGGTCCCGACGACCACGGGCGAGCAGCTGATCGTGCACCCGGAACCGACGGCTGTGCTGCCCACGGTCGAAATGACGCCGGACGGCCGTGTCGAGGGGCCGGAAGAGGCGGAGCAGCCGGGCGGGCCCTTCATCCACGGCGCCGGCAGCGAGCCGGAGCTGCCGGATAATCCGCCGGAAACCGTCACTCCGGAACAGGAGGGTGAAGACTGATGCTCTTGGAACTGGATGTCCGGGACGGCATCACCCTGCCGGACAGCTGGCGGGAGCTGCTCCAGCGGACCGCCGACGCCGCCGGGCGCGTGGAAGGGCTGGCCCAGGCGGCCGCCGCGCATGTGCTGGTGACGGATGACGCGGAGATCCATGAGATCAACCGGACTTACCGGCAGGTGGACCGGGCGACCGACGTGCTGAGCTTCCCGACGGTGCGGTACGCGCCCGGGCAGCATGCCGGTGTTGCCGAAGGCCTGCTGGACAGCGAGTATGACCCCGATATCGGCGCCGCCCGTATCGGGGACATTGTGATTTCACTGGAACATGTCATGAGGCAGGCGGCAGAGTACGGCCACAGCCCCGAACGCGAGCTGAGCTACCTGCTGGCGCACGGGCTGTTCCACCTGATGGGCTACGACCATATGGAGGAGGACGAGCGCCGCGTCATGCGCGCCATGGAGGAGAAGACCATGTCAGAGATACAGATGGAACGGTATGACCGGGAGGACCTGATCCGTCAGGCCCGGGAAGCGCTGACCCGCGCTTACGCGCCTTATTCCCATTACCGGGTCGGGGCATGCCTGCTGGGCCGCAGCGGTAGGACCTATACCGGCTGCAATGTGGAAAACGCTTCCTACGGTGTGACGAACTGCGCGGAGCGCACCGCGCTGTTCAAGGCGGTCAGCGAGGGCGAGCGCGAATTCGAGGCCATCGCCATCGTGACGGAAAAGTTCCTGGGCTGGCCCTGCGGCATCTGCCGGCAGGCGCTGTATGAGTTTGCGCCGGACCTGCAGGTGATTGTAGCCTGCGGTGACCAGGTCGACTCGGCCTGCCTGCGCGACCTCCTGCCGCACGGCTTCGGCGCCGCGCCGGACGTGCTTGGAAAGGAGTGACGGAGATGGCGTTTCATTCCGGCTTTGTCGCGATCATCGGCCGTCCCAACGTGGGCAAATCCACACTGCTCAACCGCCTGACGGGGCTCAAGGTGTCAATCGTCAGCGCCAAACCGCAGACGACACGCACCCGCGTCATGGGCGTCATGAACCGCCCCGACGCCCAGATCGTGTTCGTGGACACGCCCGGTATTCATCGCCCCCGCACCAAACTGGGCGAGTATATGGAGCAGTCGGTCACGGCGGCGCTGGAGGGGATCGACGCGCTGCTGTATGTGGTGGACGCGTCGCACATCACGCCCGCGGACGAGGAGGAGGCCGCGCGCTACGCGGCCCAGTCCGGGCCCAGGTTCCTGGCGCTCAACAAGATCGACAGGGTCAGTCCCGAGACGCTGCTGCAGGCGATCGATCGCTTCCGGGCGCACAGCTACCAGGACTTCTTCCCGATCAGCGCCCAGACGGGGGAAGGGGTGGAAGCGCTGGAGAACGCGCTGCTGGCGGCGATGCCCGAGGGGCCGCAGTATTACCCGGAGGACATGCCGACGGACCAGCCGGAGCAGGCGCTCTGCGCGGAGCTGATCCGCGAAAAGGCCCTGCGCCATCTGCGGGATGAGGTGCCCCACGGGATCGGGGTCGAGATCCTCCGGTATGAGAAGCAGGGCAATGTGCGGATGATCGACGCGACGATGTACTGCGACAAAGCGTCGCACAAAAGCATCATCATCGGCAAGGGCGGCCAGACCCTCAAGGCGATCAGCCAGGAGGCGCGGCTGGACATGGAAAAGCTCAGCGGAGAACACATCCACCTGGAGGTCTGGGTCAAGGTCCGGCCCGGCTGGCGGGACAGCGCGGAAGACCTGAAGACCCTGGGCTATACGATGAAGAACTGAGGCACACGCATATGGAACTGACCGGGAAAACCATCCAGCTTGAGTACTGCGGCAGGCCGCTGACGCTCTGCAACCAGCGCTGCCGCGAATGGACCCACCGCTATGACTACAACGGGGACGGCAGCACGCTTTCCCAGGCGGGCTGCGGCGTCTTTTCCATTGTCAACGCCTCCTGCTGGCTGACGGGCGTGTTCCATGACCCGGATGCCCTGGCCCGGTTTTCGATGGACCATGGCGGCCGCGGGGACGATGGGACGGACCGGCCGGCGCTGCTCCAGGCGATGATGGATCACGGCTGGGCGCGGGACTTCGGCTTCCGGTATGACGGCGACGGCCTGCGGAACGACCGGGAGACGCTGTACGCGCACCTGACCGGGGGCAACGCTGCCCTGTGCAATCTCCGGGTCGGCCACATCGTGGCGCTCCTGGGCGCGCGGGAGCGGGACGGCGTGCGCGAGGTGCTGGCGGCGGACCCCTACAGCGAAAGCATGGACCCCCGGGTGACGGACCATGTGCGCGAGGTCATTCCCGGATCGGAAATCATCAGCCGGGACACCAACGCGCAGGGCGTCGGGGTCGGCTGGCGGTGCAGCTTCGCGCTGTTCTGGGCGGAGCTGGACATCGTCCGGGATTTCAACCTGCTGTACCGGCTGTGAGGCGCTGGTTATTGGCGCTGGCAGGCGCGGTCTGCCTGGGCCTGATGCTGTCATTGCCGGCGGCGGGGGAAAGCGATTGCGTTCGCGTGCTGCTGACGCGCTTCGGGACCGTCAGCGAGCTGGAGGTGCAGTTCTCCGGCAGCTATTCCTGCGGAGACGCCTGGATGCAGCGCGGCATGTCCGTGCGCCTGGCGGCCGGTCCCGGCCGCCAGGTACGGCTCAAGTACGAGGGGCTGACCCTGGTGACGGACGGGCCGCTTGTGCTGGTCCGGCACCGGACCGAGGGAGAAAACGGCCTCCGGCTGCAGGGCGGGCTGAACCTTTATACCGGTGACCTGCGGGTCGTCAATTCGGACGGCGCGCTGCGGCTGGTGCTGTATGTCCCGCTGGAGGAATACCTGCTCGGCGTGCTGCCGTGGGAGATGAGCAGCGGTTTCCCGCTGGAAGCCCTGAAGGCCCAGGCTGTGGCGGCGCGCACCTACGCGCTGACGCACCTGCATCCGGAGCGGGATTACGATGTGACCGACAATACCAACGACCAGGTATACGCGGGCATCGGCAATGACGCGGCCGTGATCCGTACGGCGGTCCGGGAGACCAGCGGCATCTGCGTGTATTACCAGGGAAAGCTGGTGCCCTGCTACTATACGGCGAGCAACGGCGGGCTCACGGAAACGATCGAACGGGTCTGGGGGGCCTCCGCAGGCGCGTCGGGCTATACGGTCGTGAAGCGGGATCCCTATGACCTGGAGAACGACGAGAGCGTGGTGCGGCAGGCGACCCTGCCGAAAAAGCCGGGCGGGGACGACTGGCCCGGGCTGATGGCCCTGCTCCGGCAGGCGGCCGGGCCGGCGCTCAAGCGGCTCGGCTACTCGGATGACCCGGAGCAGATCCGCGTCCGGGAGATCGCGGACATCACCGCCGACGGCGGGGAGAACGAAGCGCCGAAGACGCTGAGCTTCAGCCTGTACCTGGATGCGCTGCGCCTGGACGATGGGGAGGAGGAGATCCTCTTTGCCGGCAGCCAGGCGGCGCCGACGGAACCGCCCGCGGCTTCGCCGGGGCTGTACAGCCTGCAGAGTCCGGTCACCGTCCAGGTGGCGATTTTCCCGGAACTGGAGCAGGCGCTGGGGCTCAGCATCAATAAGGCGGCCAACGAGGTCTGGCAGGTGCGCGCGGGCCGTGACGCTTTCACGGTGGAGGCGCGGCGCTACGGCCACGGGGTCGGCATGAGCCAGCGCGGCGCGCAGCGCATGGCGGCCCGCTACGGCTGGGATTACAAGCAGATCCTGCATTTTTACTACGAGGGGGTCATCCTGCGCCGCGCGGCGTTGACCGCCGTGACGCTGGCGCCCGCGTTTGAGGGAACATTTGACGCCACGCCCGGTCCCAAACCGACCGCGACGCCGCGCCCGACCCTGATGCCGCTGACGCTCAAACCGGAGGCGGACGAGGGGGAGGCCGTCGTGGACAGGATCGACACGGACTCGACGCTGAACCTCCGCGCGCGGCCGGACACATCGTCCGAGATCGTGACGCGGCTGTATTACGGCCAGCGGCTGGCCGTGCTGGAAGCGGCGGACGGCTGGCTGCATGTGCGCACGGACGCGGTCGAGGGCTATGTGATGGAAAAATTTGTCACCCGGACAGAAACAGAGGCAAGCAAGAGCGATGAGTGAGGGACTCAAACACGTCATTCTGTATACGGACGGCGCCTGCTCCGGCAATCCCGGCCCCGGCGGGTGGGCCGCGGTGCTCAGCTACGGGGAGCACCAGAAGGAACTTTCCGGATCCATGGGATCCACCACGAACAACCGGATGGAGCTGTTTGCCGTTATCAGCGGCCTGGGCGCGCTGAAGACGCGGTGCCGCGTATCGGTGTTTTCGGATTCGACCTACGTGGTCGACGCGATCAACCAGCACTGGCTGGAGGGCTGGGTCCGGAAGGGCTGGAAGCTGTCCGACGGCGAGCCGGTCGCCAACCAGGACCTGTGGAAGCTGCTGCAGATCGTGATGGCGAAGCATGAGGTCAGCTTCCACAAGGTCAAGGGGCACGCGGAGGATCCGCTCAACAACCGCTGCGACGAGCTGGCCCGGGCGGCGATCAAGGATTACCGCAGCCGCAACGCCGACCTGTTCCAGGAGGAGGAATAAGCCATGTACGCGGCCGTCGCCGCCGCGGCGCTGGCGATCGTCATGTGCCGCTGGTGCGCAAGGCGGCTGGACGCCCTGTTTTTTAGCGCGTTCGAGTTTGCGCAGGCGGAGCTGATCTGGCGCAGCCTGACCCCCCTGGAACGGCTGTGCGGCCTGCAGCACTGGATGTACCGGCGGTATTTTGACCGGTGGCACAGGGGGCTGGGCGCCGGATGCCTGGTGTCGGCGCTGATGGTGCCGGCGCAGGCGCTCGCGCTGTGCTGGCCCCGGGACATGACGGCGGTCGACGCCGGATACGCGGCGCTGTGCGCCTGCCTGCTCGCGGGCTGGTATCTGACCCGCAGGACAGGCAGCGATGGCCGGCGGTACGCCGCCTACAACGCGTACGCGCCGCTGGAGGCGCGTGACCGCCGGGAAATCGCGCGGCAGCGCAACCTGCTGGAGCCCGCCGCGCTGATGCAGCGGCGCGTCCTGGCCGCCGTGAGGCCGGCGGAATCACTGACACAGCTTGACCGGCAGCGGGTAGCAGACCGCTGCAGAAAATACTGATGATCAAACGGGAGGTTGAATATGGGCCATTACCGCAATTTTACCCTCACCACGTACTTCGTGGCGCAGGCGACAGCGACCGTGACAAGGGAGAAGCTGGAAGCGCAGCTGGATTTTGTCCTCCGCCATCTCCGCCTGGACAAGGTATACCTGGAGCCCTGGCGCGGCGTGCTTGCGTCGCATGAGCAGATCGAGATGTGCCGCGAGGTGTTTGAGTCCCGCGGCATCCAGGTGGCGGGCGGTCTGACAACGGTCATGCGGACGCCCGAAGGCGCGAAGCCCAAGGCGCGCCTGTTTGATACGCTGTGCTACAACGACCCCGCCATGCGGGCAAAGCTGCGCGAGGTGAGCGCCTATATCGGGCAGCATTTCGATGAGTTCATCATCGATGACTTCTTCTTTACCAACTGCACGTGCGCCGACTGCGTACGGGAGCGGAACGCCTTCAACAAGGCGCACGGCATCACGGACGGCAGCTGGCAGCGCTACCGGCTGGATCTGATGCGGCGGGTCAGCGAGGAGGACATCATCGGACCGGCCCGGGCCGCGAACCCGCACTGCCTGATCACCATCAAGTATCCCAACTGGGCGGAAAGCTACCAGGAGACAGGCTATAATCCCGAGGCGCAGCGCAAGATGTTCGACCGCATCTATACCGGTACGGAAACCCGCGATCCGGTCACGACGGACCAGCACCTGCCGCGTTACCTGAGCTTCTCCCTGATGACCTACATGGAGAACATGTGGCCGGGCCATAACGGCGGCGGCTGGTTTGACAACTTCGATACCCATATCACGGAGCATTACCTGGAGCAGGCCTACCTGACGGCGTTCGCGAGGCCCCGGGAGCTAATGCTGTTCTGCTTCCAGTCCATGGCGGATCATATGTACACGCCGGCCCTGGGCTACCAGCTGGACAAGCTGGACGAGGTGCTGGACCACGCGGGGCGGATCGACGGCATCGCCTGCTACCTGCCGGACCATTGCCAGGGCGAGGACAATGTGCAGGACTTCCTGGGCATGGCCGGCCTGCCGGTCATCTGCACGCCGTATTTCCCGAAGGAAGCGGACCAGATCCTGCTGACCCGGTCTTCCGCCTGCGATCCGGACGTGGTGGCCAAGCTGGAAAAATGGCTGCGCCTTACGGGCGGCGACGCCATCGTCACCACCGGCTTTGTGGTCGCCGTCCGCGGGCGCGGGCTGGAACGGCTCACCTCCGTGCGGCTGGCCGGGCGCCATATCACGGCGGACCGGTACCGTGTGGAAGCCGCCGACAGCGGCCGCTGCGTCTATCCGGAGGGGGTCCGGCCCGTGAGCCTGCCCGTCGCGGAATTTCGCAACAACGCCACCTGGGCGGTGGTCAAGGCGGCCCATGATGAGGAGAGCTACGGCATCCTGCTCAGGGACGATTACATGGACGGTCACCTGTGGACGCTGGCGGTGCCGGACGCCATGCCGGACCTGTACCGGCTGCCGGACGCCGTCCTGAGCCGCATCCGCCAGGCGTTCCCGGTGAACGGCGTCTGGCTGGAGGGACCGGCCCGCGTCGGCCTGTTTGTCTATGACAACGACACCTTTGTGACCTATCCGTTCGTCATGGAAGGGGTCCAGCGCACCGTCATCCGCGTGCATGTCCGCGACGCCCGCTTCCTGTATGACCCCATCCATGACCGCCGCGTGATGCCGCTGTATATCCGCGGCGGTGAGGCCGTGTTCGAGATGGAAGCGATGCCCGGCCAGTACAGCCTGTACCAGATCATCCATTGATCGCTTTTTGCTGAAAGGACAGATTCATGACTGCTGTTGGCAATACGTTCTTTTTCGGGTGGGAAGTCAGCCTGATGCAATGGCTGCAGGCCAACCTCTCCGATGCGGCGATGCGGATCCTGTCGGCGTTCTCCTTTTTAGGGGAGGAGCTGCTGCTGGTCTTCCTGCTGGGCTTCCTCTACTGGTCGCTGAATAAGGAACTGGGAAAGCGGGTCGGCCTGAACCTGCTGATGATCAACGTCTGGTTTCCCATGGTGAAGAATGTGGCCCTGCGCCGCCGGCCCTACCTGGATCACGAGGGCATCGGGCTCAAGCGCCTGATCGATCCCTCGGCGCCGGCGGAGGACATCGCCGCGCAGGGGTACTCCTTCCCCAGCGGGCATTCCGCCAATGCCGTGGGCATGTACGGATCCCTGGCGGCCGTCTTCCGGAAGGGATGGCTGACCGCCGCGGCGATTGTTCTGCCGCTGCTGGTGGGCATCTCCCGGGTCGCGGTCGGCGCGCATTACCCGACGGACGTCATCGCCGGCTGGGCGGTGGGCGGTCTGATCGTGCTGCTGCTGCCGAAGCTCAGGAAAGCGGTGCGCAATCCATACGTGTTTTACGGGATCCTGCTGGCGACGGCCCTGCCCGGCGTCTTCTACTGCCGCAGCGCGGATTATTTCTCCGGGCTGGGCCTGCTGATCGGTTTTGTGGCCGGCGCTGTCGTGGAGGAAAAATACGTCCGCTTCCAGGACACCCGCAAACCGCTGAGCATGGCGCTGCGCCTGATCGGCGGCGGTGTGATCTACCTGGCGCTCAACACCCTGCTGAAGCTGCCCTTCCCGCGCAGCTTCCTGGACAGCGGCACCTATGGCGCCCTGTTCGTCCGGTGCGCCCGCTACGCCGTGATCGCGTTTGTGGATTTTGCCCTGTACCCGATGCTCTTTGCGAAGGTCAGGGTGCTCAACTGACCGACCGCCGGAATCAATCATCGAAAGCATCCCCGGACGGACGCTGCCGCCCGGGGACGGAGGATCAACGCCATGCAGTCTTCAGAACGTTCAAGGATGCTGGGCGAAATGCCCATGCGGAAGCTGGTGCCGAAGGTATCGCTGCCGATCATGATCAGCATGATCGTGCAGGCGATGTACAACGTGGTGGACAGCATCTTTGTGTCCCGGTTCAGCCCCCATGCCCTGACGGCGGTATCCCTGGCTTTCCCGATCCAGATGCTGATGGGCTCCCTGGCCATCGGCATGGGTGTGGGCATCGGCAGCCTGCTGAGCCGCAGGCTGGGCGCCGGACAGCGTAATGAAGCCCGCCGCGCCGCGTGGAACGGCCTGCTGATCGAAGCGGCCGGCACCCTGCTGTTCATGTTCGTCGGGCTGCTGTTCGCGAAGCCGATCATGGGCGCGCTGGTGTCCGACCAGCTGATGAACGCCGACACCATCCGGGAGATGGGGGTCAGCTACCTGACCACGGTGACGGTCTTCAGCCAGGGCATTTTCATGGCGCTCCTGTTCGAGCGGATGCTGCAGTCGACCGGCAATACCACGCTTTCAATGGTGACGCAGCTGGCGGGCGCGGTGACCAACATCATCCTGGACCCGATCATGATCTTCGGCTACCTGGGCTGCCCGCAGTTCGGCGTGCGCGGCGCGGCCATCGCGACGGTCATCGGTCAGTTTGTGAGCGGCGGCCTGGGCTTTGTGCTGAACCAGCGGAAGAATACCGAGCTGGCCCTGCGCAGGGCGGACTTCAGGGTGGACCCGGCGCTGATTGCCGGCATCCTGTCGGTCGGCCTGCCCAGCACGGTCATGCAGGCGATCGGCTCCGTTATGAACATCGGCATGAACGGGCTGCTGAGCGGCTTCGCGGAGGGCAACGCCGCCGTCAACGTGCTGAACGTGTATTTCAAGCTCCAGTCCTTCATCTTCATGCCCGTCTTCGGCCTGGGATCGGGCATGATCGCCATCGTCGGCTACAATTACGGGGCCAGGAACCGCAGCCGCGTGTATGAGTCGGTGCGGGTCTGCCTGACCTGGGCAGGGAGCATCATGCTGGTCGGTATGCTCCTGTTCCAGTTTTTCCCGGGCCTGCTGATGAGCATCTTCCAGTCGGATGCCGAGCCGGAGCTCGCGAAGCAGATGCGCGACATCGGCGAGGCGGCGCTGCGCACCATCAGCTGGTGCTTTATTCCCGCCGCGGTCGGCATCACGCTGAGCAACGTGTTCCAGGCCGTCGGCAAGGGCATGTACAGCATGATCATCAGCATCTGCCGCCAGCTGCTGGTGCTGCTGCCCGCCGCCTACCTGCTGAAGGAAACCTTCGGCACCGTGGCTGCCGTCTGGTGGTGCTTCGTGATCGCCGAGGGGGTTTCCCTGGCGCTCAGCCTGCTCATGTTCCGCGCCTGCGACCGGAAGATGCTGAAGCCGCTGGATGCCGCAGCGCCGCAGGAGGCGGATTGAATTCCGAAGCGAAAGGGGGCGCGGCCATCGCCCTGTCCGCGGAAACGGCGGGCGTACCGGCGCCTGTGATCGTGCCTTGACCATAACAGTTCAACAACGAAGGGAGAATGGACCATGAAACGAGCGGAAGCAAAGAAGCGCGCGGAAGCGCTGGTCGCGCAGATGACGCTGGAGGAGGCTGCCTCCCAGCTGAGCTATCAGGCCCCGGCGATCGACAGGCTGGGCATCCCCGCCTACAACTGGTGGAACGAAGCGCTGCACGGCGTGGCGCGCGCCGGGATGGCGACGATGTTCCCGCAGGCCATCGGCATGGCGGCGACGTTTGATCCGGAGCTGGTGGAAGCCCTGGGCGACGTGGCGGCGACCGAAGGCCGGGCAAAGTACAACGCGGCCAGCGCGCACGGCGACAGGGACATTTACAAGGGGCTGACCTTCTGGTCGCCGAACATCAATATTTTCCGTGATCCCCGCTGGGGCCGCGGCCAGGAAACCTTCGGCGAGGATCCGACGCTGACGGCGGCGATCGGCACCGCCTATGTGCGCGGCCTGCAGGGCAAGGGCGATACGATGAAGGCCGCCGCGTGCGCCAAGCACTTCGCGGTCCACTCCGGCCCGGAGGACCTGCGCCATTCCTTTGACGCCATCGCCTCCGAAAAGGACATGGCGGAAACATACCTGCCCGCGTTTGAGGCGCTGGTGCGCGAAGCCGGCGTCGAGTCCGTCATGGGCGCGTACAACCGTACCAACGGCGAGCCGTGCTGCGCGAGCAGCGACCTGATGCGCCGGCTCCGGCAGGAGTGGGGCTTCCAGGGGCACTTCGTGTCGGACTGCTGGGCGATCCAGGATTTCCATGAGGGACACCATGTGACGGACAATCCCGTGGATTCCGCGGCGATGGCGCTGAATGCCGGCTGCGACCTGAACTGCGGCTGCACCTACCAGCACGTGATCGCCGCGTACATGGCGGGCAAGATCAGCGAGGAAACGATCCGGAAGAGCGCGGTGCGCCTGATGACCACCCGCTATATGCTGGATATCCTGGGCGAGGGCAGCGAGTACGACAGGATCCCCTATTCGGTGGTCGAGTGCCCGGAGCACCTGGCCAAGGCGCAGGAAGCTGCCCGCAAGGCCTGCGTGCTGCTCAAAAACGACGGAATGCTGCCGCTTGATGAGAACGCCATCCGCACCCTGGGCGTCATCGGCCCCAACGCGGACAGCGTCGCGTCCCTGATCGGCAATTACCATGGCAGCTCCTCCCGCTATGTCACCATCCAGACGGGCATCCAGGATGCGCTGCGGGGCAAGGTCAGGGTCTACTGCGCCCAGGGCGCGCACCTGTTCCGGGATAAGAATTCCGGGCTGTCCGCCGAGCGGGACGACCTGCTGAGCGAAGCGCTCACCGTGGCGGAAAACAGCGACGCGGTGGTCATCGTGGTCGGACTGGATGAGACGCTGGAGGGAGAGCAGGGCGATACCAGCAATCCCTACGGTTCCGCCGACAAGAAGGACCTCTGGCTGCCCGCGTCCCAGCGCCGCATGATGGAAGCGGTGCTGAAGGTCGGCAAGCCGACGGTCATCTGCCTGACGACCGGCAGCGCCATTGACCTGGGTGAAGCGGGCGAAAAGGCGCGGGCGGTGCTGCAGTGCTGGTATCCCGGCGCGCAGGGCGGCCAGGCGGTGGCGGACATCCTGTTCGGCCGCGTGTCGCCCTCCGGCAAGCTGCCCGTCACCTTCTACCGGAACGCGCAGCTGGACGAGATGCCGGACTTCACGGATTACAGCCTCAGGGGACGGACCTACCGCTATGTGGATGCCGACCCGCTGTATCCCTTCGGCTACGGCCTGACCTACGGCGATGTGTCCGTGCGGGGCGCGGAGGCGGTCTGCACGGATGGCGGTCTGGTCCTCAGGGTGACCCTTTGCAACGACGGCGCCCGCGATACCGAGGATGTGGCGCAGGTCTACTGCCAGAACGAGGGCAGCGTCCACGCGCCGAAGCATCCGCGCCTGGTCGCGTTCCGGCGTGCGTTCGTGCCCGCCGGCGGAACGGCCGAGGTGGAGATCCCCGTGGATGAGAAGGCCTTCCTGGTCGTCGATGACCAGGGCCGCCATGTGCCGGAAGGCCGCGCTGTGCTGTACGTGGGCGTCGGCCAGCCCGACGCGCGGACGGAAGCGCTGACCGGGCACCCGGCGGTCAGGGTGGACCTGTAACCGTCCGTCCGGAGCGATCCTGAATGAAAGACATCACCATACACAGCTTTATCGACCTGCAGAAGGAAGTCTTCCGCGACACCTGGAACCCGGCCCTGATGCGCTACCGGGACAACCGCGTGTACCGGGGTATGGGCCGGGCGTCGTGGATCCTGGAGCCTGCACTCAACCGCGCCTGCCCCCATAACCTGGGGCTGGAGCAGCACATGCTGCGCTCGTTCCGGAAGTACGGGTATGCGGATCTGCAGTCGGTCGGCTCCTTCTGGCAGACAGCGGCGCTGGCGCAGCAGTTCGGGCTGCCCACGCGCCTGCTGGACTGGACTTATTCTCCCCTGGTGGCGGCGCATTTCGCGACGGAAGAGGTGCAGGACTACGACAAGGACGGCGTCATCTGGTGCGCGGACGTGGACGGCATCAACCGCATGCTGCCGCCGGCGCTCAAGGAAAAGCTGGATGAACGCCAGACGAGCATCTTCACCATGGACATGCTCGACCGGATCGGCTCCAGCTACGAGGCGCTCAACGCGTTCTCACCGGCGCCCTACGCCTTCTTCTTCGAGCCGGCCAGCACGGTCAACCGCATCGCCAACCAGTATGCGCTCTTTTCCCTGACGACCAACCCGGCCGTGGCGATCAACGACCTGCCGGGGCTGGAAAACTGCTTTACGCGCATCCTGATCCCGAAGGAGACGAAGCTCGAGATCCGCGACAAGCTGGACTACATCAATATCTCGGAGCGCATGATCTATCCGGGCCTGGACGGGATCGCCCGATGGATCACCCGCCGGTACGCCAACCTCGGACCTGTCTACAACCAGGTGCGGCGCGAAGACTGATCCTGTTTTCTGTCTGACTGAAAGGGCTGTTGACGAATATGCTGATCTGTGACACCCACTGCGATACCCTGTATAAACTGGCCCGGCATCCTG
>CACXEB010000284.1 GCA_902766515.1 uncultured Eubacteriales bacterium | reverse complement strand
TAGGCCTGGGTCGCGTTGCTGTTGCGCTTGAGCACCTCGTTCCATACGGAGCGGGACGCCTCGTATTCGCCCGCGTTGTACAGCGTGACCGCCTGGTGGACCAGGGACGTATAGTCCGTCGGGGCGAAGACCGTCACGTTGTTCTTGGCGGTATCCAGCACCAGCACCCGGTCGCCCAGCAGGTCCAGGGCGACGGGCTGGCGGAAGGTGCCCTCCTGCGTGCCCAGCGCGCCGAACACGGCGATCAGGTTGCCCGTGCGGTCGCGCTCGAATACGCGGCCATAGGAGCGGTCGACGGCAAAGACAAACTCACTGTCGGCGGTGACCGCCGCGTCCACGAAGGTGGGCAGCAGCGTGCTGGAAGAGGCGCCCTGGGAGGTCACGGCCAGTTCCTCATCGCCGAAGTTGATTTCCTTTTCGCCCCGGGCCAGGTACGTGTTGTTGCCCAGCGGGTTGAGCCGCTTGACCTGGTTGACGGGGCTGGTGGTCGCCACGGTCGTGGCGTACACGAAGCCATCCTGCGCGCAGAACAGGTTGGAATACTCCACCGGCAGGATACTCGTCATGTTCTGCCGCTGTTCGCTGGTCATGATGGACTTCCAGTAGTAGTTGAGCAGCACTTCCGCCGTCACGGCCACCTTGTTGGCGCCGTAATACCCCATGAATTCACCCTGGGGCGAGAACTGCAGGAAGCCGGAGTAGCAGCCGGTGCTCAGGATGTAGATCCTGCCGGCGTTATCCGCGCCGATCTTGGCGGGTGAGAAGGTAAAGTCGTCGCCCAGCAGCGGGTTCTTCGGATTTTCGATCAGCAGGTGCACCTGGAGGGTCTCCAGGTCTGTGACGATGCCCTGCGCGCTGGTCTTGAGCGCGATGTACAGCTTGCCGTCCGGGGCGGCGTGCAGGCCGTTGGGCCCTGCCAGGCGGACCGGTCCGGCCTCGCCGGACAGCTCCGTGATTTCCCGGATCAGATGCCAGTCCGCATCATACTCCAGGATCCGGTCGTTGCCGGTATCCGCCAGCAGGATGTGGCCTTCCGGCGTTACGCAGAGGTCCTGGGGCGATTTCCACGGACCGCCTTCCGCCTGCGCGCTGCGGATGGTCGCCTCGACCGTGTAGCCGTCCGGCGTGCTGACGGATTCATCCCACTCGTTATAGGTATAGGAAGGATAGACGGTCTCCGCGGCAACGAGGCCGGGCAGCATCGTCAGCGCCAGGAGCAGGATCAGCCATTTTCTGAGTTTCAATTGCGTCACCTCCCCTTAACCCTTGATGCCGGCGCTGGTCATGGTCTCGATCACCTGACGCTGCAGCAGGACGAAAATCAGGATGGGCGGCAGCATCATGATCACGGCAGCGGCCATGGACGGGCCGTACCGGGCATAAGCATTCGCCGCGCTGATCTGGGACATGGCCTGAGTCAGCGTTTTCAGCTCTTCATTGTAGACAACGTCGCCGCCGGACAGGTTCCAGAGGTTGATGAACTGGAAGATGATGACGGTCACGATGGCAGGCTTGACGCTGGGGAAAACGATCTGGAAGCAGGTGCGGAACTCGCTGGCGCCGTCGATCTTGGCCGCCTCCATCATGGCGTCAGGCAGCTGCTCCATAAACTGGCGCATCAGGAAGAGTCCCAGGGATACGCCGATCGTGGGCAGCAGCTGCGCCCAGTAGGTGTTCAGGAGGCCCAGCTTGGAGATGATGATGAACGAGGGGACGAACGTGACCTGCGGCACGAACATGAGGCCCAGCATGATGATGGCAAAGATCAGGTCCTTGCCGGGGAATTTGTGCTTTGCCAGCGGATAGGCCGCCATGCCCGCCAGGATCACGTGCAGGCCCGTGCCCAGCACGGCAATCATCAGCGTATTGAACAGGTAGCGGGACAGGGGGACCCACATGTTGGCCAGGATCCGGAACATTTCGCCGTAATTGTCCAGCGTGGGCCGGTTGACATACAGCGTAGGCGGGAAACGGAAGATTTCATCGATGGGCTTGAGCGACTGCACGACGGTGTAATACAGCGGGAACGCCATGAACGCCGCCAGCAGGAAGATGCCCAGGAACATAAAGAAGCTGCCAACCCGTGAGCGACGCCGCTTCATGCCCACCTTGCCGCGCCTGTGGAAAACCTTTTTCAGTAGGGTCTGCTGCATGATTTCACCTCCTTATGAACCGACCTTGCTCAGCATCCTGGTGACCAGCGCCCTGGAGGCCTGCATCAGCAGGACCAGCACGACGCTCATGGCGCAGGCGTAGCCGAACTCATACCGGATGGTACCGTAGTCCATGATGTGCGTGACGATCGTTTCGCCCGCGTAATTGGTGGAAGGCAGGCCGCACAGCTGCACGGACACGTCCGCCACGGTGAACGCGGAGATGATCTGCATGACCGCGCCGAACACCAACTGCGGCAGCATGGAGGGCAGGGTCACGTACCACAGCTCCTGGAAGCGGTTGCGGATGCCGTCGATCATGCCTGCCTCATACAGGGACTGGTCCACGGTCTGCATACCGGCGATGAAGGACAGGAAGCTGATGCCCATGCTCATCCAGAGCTGTACGATGATGATGACCGGCAGGATCGCCGATTCCTCCGTCGTCCAGGCGACCGGCTCGAAGATGATGCCCAGCGACATGAGGAAGTTGTTGACCAGGCCGTACTGGTCGCCGCTCAGCAGCAGGCGCCAGACCGCCCAGGCTGCGCCGCCGACCACGGCGGGGACGTAGAACAGCGTTGTGAGCAGCGACCGGCCCGTCCGCCCCAGGTCGTTGATGACCCAGGCGATGAAGAAGCACAGGATGTAGCTCACCGGTCCGATGACCACGGCGATCCGCACCATGTTGCTCAGCGCGGTCAGGAAGACGTTGTCCTCCAGGAACATGCGGATATAGTTGTCCAGGAACACAAACTTGGCCGGGGTCAGCATGTTGTATTCCGTGAAGGAGATCACGATGGCGACGATGACCGGGATCAGCGTGAACACCGTGAAGAAGATCAGATACGGCAGCATCAGCAGATAGCTTTCCCGGTGATTGCGTATCCGCTGCATCAGGTCCTTGTTCATAGCCAGCCCTCCTTTGGATATGTCAGTCATTCAAGGCCCATTTCGTGGCGCTTGCGGGCAATTTCTTCATTCGTGGAGCTGGTCCAGTAGAACAGGCTTTCCCGGGCATCGTTGCCGGACAGCACGACCGCGCGGAAGGCGTTGTCCAGGTTGCGCGACACATAGTATCCGCCGGGGATCTCCGGCAGCTCGATCACGTGCTGCCACTGCGCGTCCATCATCCGCTGCTCGTTGAGCGACCAGTTGGACAGCTCGAAGGCTTCCACGTTGGCGGAGGTATAGCGGCCGAGGGTACCGATATCCGCTTCGATGTCGCGGGCGTACCGCGTCTGGATATCGGAGCTCACCCACCACTGGACGAACTGCCAGCTGGCGTCCACATGCCTGGAGCTGCTCAGGATGACCGCCGCGGTGCCGTCCGCTGTCGTGGCGTGGTTGACGCCGCCGTCTTCGGCCATGCCGGGGATCAGGTACATGCTCCATTTGCCGGCAATTTCCGGGGCGGTCGCCTTCAGGCGGGCATACATGTTGTAGGTCGTGATGATGACCGGCATTTCACCGGTGCGGAACCGGGTAAAGTCGTCCTTGTACAGCGGATAGTCGTACAGGGTATAGAAGTCGGTCCAAGTGCGGAAGGCCGCGTTGGCGACCGGCTCGCTGAGCAGCGTCGCCTTGTAGTCATCCGTGTAGAATTTCCCGCCCATCTGCAGCAGCAGGGAGGGGAACAGGCTGGTCATGCCCACGCCGTTGGAGATGACCGTGGCGCCGCCCAGCTGCATGTAGGGCAGGCCGATCTGCAGGTTGTTCGACTGCAGGATCGGGGCGATGTTCAGCAGATCCTGCCAGGTCGTGGGCACCGTCAGCTCCAGGTCCTGCAGCACGTCGTCGCGGACGAACATCATCAGGTAATCCTGGGTTTCCGCCAGGCCGTACACGCCGCCGTTGAAGGCGTAGGGATCCTCCGCGGTCGGCCGGAGCTGCGCCGCGGTCTCCTGGTAGCCGGGCAGCGCGCTCAGATCCTGCAGCGCCTCGCGGAAGGCCAGGTTCATGACCTCGCCGCGGCCGGTAAACAGGTTCACGTCGGGGCCCTGCCCCGCGATGGTCGCTTTCAGCAGCGCGCCGCTGACCAGCTGCAGGTTGACGCTGATCCCGGTTTTGGCGGTAAAGTCCTCCTGCACCAGGCGGTTGATGGCATAGGCCTGGTCGCGGCCCGCCGCCAGCCACACGGTGATGGACTGCTGTCCCTTCTGCTCCTCAGCGGTGCTGAAGGCGTTGTAGTCCTGCACGAAGGAGCCGACGAAGGCCCGCATCTCGCGCTTGAAGGTGTCCAGCAGGTTATCCTCGGTCTTGCCGGGCTTGGTGCCCTTGGAGGCCAGCACCAGGTAATCGATTTCCAGCGGCTGCTCCTGGACCGAAAGGATCCATTCCGCGAAGGACGAGATATTGGAAGAGAAGGTCGTCAGGCGCTTCTGGATGGTGTAGGGCTCCGCCGCAAAGTCCCGGAGCTGGTAGGTCAGCACCTGGATGATCTCGCCTGCGGTCGAGTTGGCCCCGAGCATGTCGTCCATCGTGGCCTGGTAGCCGTCCAGCGTGTCCGCCAGGGCGGTCAGCCGCGATTCCAGGTTGGGGATGACCCGCTCCAGGTAGTAGTCGCGGTAGAAGTCCGGTTCCGTGCCCGTGACCATGATGATCTGGCGATAGAGCTCGTTCAGGGTATACACCGTGTCCTGCATGTCCGAAATGACCGGCGCCATTTCGCCCAGCGTCACCTGCATCCGCAGCACATGGCGGCCCTTGCTCAGCGCGAACAGGTAGGGGCTGCCGTTGCTGTCGGACAGGTAGTCCATGACCCATTCCGAACGGTAGGCGAAGCGCACCTCCTGCATTTCACGGAAGGGCATCTGCCCGTCCAGCATCAGCTGGCGGGCCACAAAGAAGCCCTTCAGCTGGTTCTGGTGGTACCGCATGCCCAGCTGGTACAGTCCGTCCTCCGGCGCTTCGATCACCCATTCCACCCATTGTCCGACGTGCTTCCAGCCGCTGCCGCCGATGGTATTCAGCCGCATCTGGTTCGGATGATAGGGCTGTGTATAGGAAGAAGTGCGGTCATAGGTCGGATAGATGGCCGACGCCGACTTGCTGAGCGTGTTCTCCGCCTGGAGCACCAGCTCCACGCCGGACACCTCGCGCATACCGCTGTGCGCGGCCAGGTATTCCGTATAGGCGGGCAGCGCCGGGGCCGCTTCCAGCGCCATGTAGTCGATCACCGCCGTCTCCCGGAGGGCGGTCAGCGCGATCTCATGCTCGCCCGCTTCCAGCGCCAGCCGGACCTGGCCCTCCACCTCATTGGTGTCCGCCAGGAGCGCTTCCGTCCACAGGAACGCTTCGATCTGCTTGGGGCGCAGGTCATTGCCGGTCGCGGTGCGCTCCGGCTGTCCTTCGTCCACCCAGACCCTGTTCAGCGATACCACTGCATTCGCCGCGCTGTAGGGCTGTCCGTCCACCAGCAGGGAATACTCCATGTCCACGCCCTTGCCGGCTTCCGTATGGTAGCCGACCCGCAGGCCGTAGACGCCGGTTTCCGGCGCGTTCACCCGGCAGGTCACCGTCCCGCCGACAGACAGGCGCACCACGCGCTCCCGGCCCTCATAGTCCGGCAGGAGGTCGCAGTTTTCCTGAGACAGCTGCCCGTCCGATACCGCGACCAGCGCGCCATCCCCGGGCCGCTGCAGGTCTTCAGGGGTAAACGCCTGCCATGCTGTGGACTGCACGCCGTTGTTTCCCGCCAGGAAAACGACGCCGATCAGCAGTCCGACGCACCCGATCACAGCGATTGCAATGATCCAGCCACGTCTCATGTCCTTCACCTCCGTCAGTTTGTGTATGTCTGTGTCAGGCACGCGATCACTTCATCCGCGGATGGGATGCTGGTGATGCCGCCGTGCTTTTGAGTCGAGAGGCTGGCAGCCGCGCAGGCGAACCGGACGATCGCCTGGATATCGGATACTTCCAGATCCGCCGGCCCCTTGCCGGACCGCAGCAGCCGGCTCATCGCCGCCCCGCCGAAAATATCTCCCGCGCCGGTCGTATCCTTCACCTGGATGCCCGTGGGAGAGGGTACCCGCACGCCCCCGCGCCGGTTGGCCGCGAAGCAGCCCTTCGGCCCGAGCGTGGCATAGACCAGGGAGACGCCGTAGGAATCCAGCAGCCTTTCGGCACCCTGCTCCGGCGTCAGGCCCCACATGAAATCGATCTCCTCGTCGCTGATCTTGACGACATCCGCCTGCCGCAGGCTCCATTCGATGGCTTCGCGGGCAGCGTCCTCACCGGGCCACAGCGGCTTGCGCAGGTTGGGGTCCAGGCTGACCAGCAGCCCCCGCGCCTTCGCCAGCGCGATCGCGCGGCGGGTGGCCGAGCGGGCCGGCTCATCCGTCAGCGAAAGGGTCCCGAAATGGAAGACCCGGCTTTCCCCGAGGAGGCTTTCATCGACCTCGTCCGCCGTCAGGCAGGTATCCGCCCCCGGCTTCCGGGCGAAGCTGAAATCCCGGTTGCCCTGGGCGTCCAGCGATACGAAGGCCATCGTCGTAAAGCAGCGGGGATCCACGATCACGCCCCGGGTGTCGATTCCGGCTTCCTTCAGCGTGCGCACCAGCAGGCGGCCGAACATGTCGTCACCAACCTTGCCGATCATGGCGCTTTTCCCCCCAAAGCGGCTGACAGCCGCCAGGAAATTGCCAGGCGCGCCGCCGGGCTTGGCCGCCAGGACCGGATAGCCCTGCGGATCCGCCGACGCCGTCACGAAGTCGATCAGCAATTCACCCAGCGCGGTCACATCAATCATACGCTTTCATCCTTTCCCGCTTTCCCTGCGCGTCATTCCGTCAGCAGCCGGATATTGCCGAACGCGGCCGATCCGTCCGAGACGAACAGGCCGAAGCGATAGCCCTTCCGGTCAAACATCCGCGTGCCCAGCGCCACCTGGTCGTCCACGTACAGAAGCAGGATGCTGTCCTGGACAAACACGCGGGCATGGTATTTCCTGCCCGCCTCCCAGGCGAACGGCCGCTCCTGCTCGACCTCATAGGGGAACATCTTGCCGCCGTCCTCGTACATCCGCAGGCCTGTTTTATACTGGATGCGCTGCCGGTTCGGCTCAAAAACCAGATAGTAGCCCATCGCGAAGTCCGGGTCGACCTGCACGGCGATCCCGAACTCCCGCGGCGTTTTGTCAAAGGAGACGTCCATCTCCAGCTTGCAGCATTCGGGCACCGGGTTGAACAGCAGGCTGGCGTACCCGCTGGGGGTATCCACCGCCGCGGCCGCGTCCGATACCTGCCAGTCCCCCGTCAGCGGGATGAGCTCCGGCCGGTGTTCGGTGGAGAAGGCATGATCGACCGCTTCCGGCGGTTTGACGGCGAGCGTGCCGTCCGGGCGCTGGACCAGCTGGTGCACGATCATCGTGCCGCCCCAGTCCCAGGTGTTGTAATCCCTGCCCTCATACTTTTCCGGGTTGAAGTGCCAGAGGTTCTTTTCGCGCTCCGGGTTCCAGCCGTACATATAATGCGCCGTGCCGTCCGTCCCGTGCTTGGCCGCGTAGAAGCATCGGGTATCGAAGGTATCCACCGCCGGGGTGATCCACGGCCCCTTCGGGGAGCGCGCCATGCGGTACAGCGTTTCAAAGCGGTCCGTATAGACCGAGTAGGTCAAATACCACCAGTCGCCCCAGCGGAACATGTCCGGGCACTCGTGGGCGGACTGGTTGGTGGCCGGCGCGTACAGCGGCTCGCAGATCCGCCAGTGGTGGAGGTCATCGGATTTGCACAGGCCGACGCAGCCCTTCCGCATGGTCCGGCCCTTTTTCTGGGCGGCCAGCAACATCCACCAGCAGCGGTCCTCCTCGTTCCAGATCACGTGCGGGTCCCGCCAGTCGGTCATCTCGTAGATGATGTCGTCCGGCTGGAAGGTCTCCTCCGGCAGCTCGCGCCACTGCTTCAGGTCGTCGCTGACGGCATGGCACACGTACTGCCGCATGTAGGGCGTGAAGGTGAACTTGCAGTAGAACATGTGATAGACATTGTCCACGCGGATCACCGAGCCGGTACCGCCGCGGATGTCCGTGCGGTACTGGTCATAAAAATGCAGCTGGTCCCGGGTGGAGACGTTGCTCCAGCCGAATCCCAGGTAAAACAGTTTGAAGACACCCTCCTCGTAAAACGGGATGATGTCTCCCATGCGTCCGTCTTCCGGATGATAAAAAATCTTCACAGTGTTCCGCTCCTTACTGTGCGTT
>CACXEB010000283.1 GCA_902766515.1 uncultured Eubacteriales bacterium | reverse complement strand
TGCCCTGGGCCTACCGGCCCGTTCGTCGGTGAAAATGATCCACTGGATCATTTTCCGGGCCCTCCTCACCCCGCACCGTACATGCCGTAAGGAATCGCGCACGCACCGCGGTCGCAAGCTCCTCGCGCACCGCGCACGACATGCTGCAGATTACAGTCGGAGGGTGCCCCTCCGACACCTCCCCCGCCACGTCCTCTGCGGCACTCCCATCCCCTCGCCCTTTGGGTTTCGGCCTGCGGCCTCATCCGCCGGGTGAACCGGCGGACTCCTGGATTCCGTGCCTCCGAGGACAGGTTGGTACGCCACTGGGCTTTGGGGCTGGATGGCTGATGTAAACGACGGTTCGGCCTGCGGCCTCATCACCATAAACAGTGAGGCTGTTTTTTTGTTGAAAACCGCGATTACAGGTTTCTGCCGGCCATGATATAATGAGGGTGTCGGAAGGGACGCGCAGGAATGTCCCGGAAGGCCTGACGGAAAAGGAGGAAGGACGTTATGGTCGGCTTTTATATTTCTTACATGCTCAGTTTGGCGTTAATCTACATCGGGGAAGTATTATATGCCGCTTTATCAGACAAAGAGCCATGGGATCTGTGGTCGCGGATGGTGAACAACAGGATCTTCCAGTCCGATCATCCTGAACGCCTGGTGAAGAAGATCTTTTATGTGGCGGGAAGTCTGTTTTTTGTGACAAGCCTGGTCATCCTTGTCTGGTCGGTGGCTGCCGATCGAGGACATCCGCGCGCCGTTTATGGAGGGATTGTTCTCCTGGCAGGCATCATCCAGGTGTTTTCATTTGGCAGCCTCTGCGCCGTTACATACAGGAAGGTGAGCGAATCGGCGCACCCTCCTCTGCCGCCGAAGGAAACAGAACGCATTTTCAAGGACAGGGAATGACTGACCGGCACCGTCTTGAAATGCAGAAGGGAATCTGTTATCATTTTCAGCGGAGCGCTGAGGCGTTTCCCTATCATCTGGAAGGAGCATCGGAAATGATCAGGATCTACGGAATGCCGACATGTCCTTACTGCGACTATATCCACGAGCAGGTCGTGGGGCGGGAGGACGAATTCGAATACATCAACATCGGTGAAAACATCCGGAATATGAGCGCTTTCACCAGGCTTCGCGACACGAACCCCGTGTTTGACCGCATGAAGGCGATCGGGGACGTCGGGATCCCCGCCTTTGTGTTTGAGGACGGCAGGGTGTCGATCGACCCGGCGGACGCGGGGCTGATCGAATACGGCTCCCCGAACGCCTGCTCCGTGGAGGACCACAAAAGCGGGCGAAAAGGCTGCTGACAGGGACGTTTTATAAGACCGCCCGGAACGGGGTCCCGGCCTTCCGGCGGTTCTTTCAGGATTTTTTGATATAAAACGCCGTCGGGTTCTGCCCGTCCCGGCCCTTTTCGAGGCAGCCTTTTTCCAGGACGGCCGGCACGATGTTTTCCAGCAGGCTCCACATGGAGACGATGCTGCCGACCTCGCGGACGTGCGGGATGTCTTCGGGCATGGCCTGCGAAAGCAGCGCCGCGCCCCGGTCCCGGAGGCCGGCCGCGATCGCGGCCATTTCGTCGATCTCGTCTTTCAGTTTGTCCATCAGGAAGAAATAATCCTTCTCCGATATCTCCGAAAACCCTGTCCGGATCCGTCCGTCCTCGATCCGGACGATTTTTTGTGCAAGCATGTCCGGGAGGGCTTCCAGCTCCGTGGTTTCGGTCAGCCCGGCTTCGCAGGCGCAGAGCACGTCCCGCACCCCTTTGGCGAACGGGTTGATGACCGTGTCCGACAGCAGGTTGAAATTCATGACGCGGACATAGTCATGCTGAAGCGTATACATGCCGTAGATCCCGGACAGGCCGGACGGGATCTCCCCGCGCATGCCCATCACGTAGCCCTTGCTCCCGTTTTCCAGGAGCGGGAACGTGAGCCGGGTGTTCATCTTGCTTTCCGACTGCTGCAGCGCTTCCCAGCAGAGCAGCATGAGGATGAACCAGCCCCTGAAATTGCTGTCATCCTGCCAGCGCCGGTAATCGGTTTGTGTCAGCAAAGACCGTCCCCTGTCTACCGCGGCCATGATGCCGTCGGCCTTTTCGCTGAGGACGGACCGGGCTGCTTCGTTGACCTTGTCTGTGAACGTATGGTCATACACCGCGATGCCGCAGTGGTATTTGCGCCCTTTCAGGACCAGGAGCCTGTATTCCGCGAGCCGGGCGACCTCGTCCTCCAGGTAGGGCATGGCGACCCCGACGTCCAGGCTGAGCTCCTCCATTGTTTTGGGCTTGTCAAACACGGACAGCATGATGCTGCCGGGCAGCTTCCGTTCAAACAGCTGCCAGTATCCGTCCGCGGACGATCCCCAGAAATTCATCGTAAACTTTTCCGGGGCGTAACTGTATACCCCATATTCCCGCTGCTGTTCCATACCTTCCCGGACCCTCCTTCTGCCTTCAAACAGGTATTGCTTCACGTTGGTGACCGACAGGCGCGTCTGCCGCGCGATCGTTTCGCAGCTTTTGCCGTCGATGTAGTATGCAATCATCACCGCGCGGTATTTCTCGCTCAACAGCGACAGTTCCCGCCGGAGGGCGGCGATCTCCTGCCGGCGGATGATCCTTTCCTCCGGCGCGGCCAGGGCCGTATCCGCGTAATCCTCCGGGATTTCCGCGGTTTCCCGCCGGCGGGCCTTGCGCCAGTAGTTCCGGCAGAGGTTGGCCGCCACCGCCCAGAGATACCCGTAGACCGCTTCGTCGTTTTTCACCCGGGCATACGACCGGAGCAGTTCCAGGATGATATCCGACGTGACGTCCTCCGCCTCGGCCGCGCTGCCCAGCCTGCGCACACAGTAGCAATAAATCTTCTGCATGTTCGCCTGCACGACCTGTTCCATCTGTTGCTTGTCCATGGTGTTCCCCGCAGTCTTTGAAAGCTTTCACCTGTATAGTGGCTGTAGAATGAAAAAAGTTAGGAGACTGTCTCTGTTCACGGGGTGAACAGTGACCGAAAGGGGGATTGGCATCCCCCCTTCGGGACCCCCCTCTCAGATTTGCCTGTCGGGACTACGTCCCTCCCGGGCGGCAAATCTGCAAGGTAGAAATCGCTGAC
>CACXEB010000282.1 GCA_902766515.1 uncultured Eubacteriales bacterium | reverse complement strand
CTGGCCAGCACGTACTCCTGCTCCTTGATGCGCAGCATCTCGGCGCGGGCGATCTTGCTCATGCCGATCCACTCTGTGAGCAGCAAGGCCACGATGACGAGGCCCATGCCCTTGGGCATGAAGATGGCCAGCACCGAGACGATGACGAGACGCGGAACGGAATTGGCGACCTCTACGATGCGCTGCATGATGGCATCGACCGTGCCGCCGAAGTAGCCGGAGATCAGGCCGTAGCTCATGCCGATGATCATGTCGATGATGATCGTGACGAAGGCGATGATCAGGGAGACGCGCGCGCCGTACCACGTCCGGGTCCACAGGTCGCGGCCCATGTCGTCCGTCCCGAACAGGAAGGTGTACTCCGCAAAATTGCCATCGGGCTCCTCGCCCGTCAGCAGGCGGTGCAGCCAGGGGACCTGCGGCGCGATGCCCTTGGCGACGACGCGCTTGTTCTTCTCATTGCGGTACTGCACGATGTCGCGGTAGCCGAAGGAATTCATCACCGGCCCGAAAATGGCGAGCAGGATCATCAGGCTGACGATCACCAGCCCGGTCACGGCCCGGCGGTTATGGAAGAAATGCAGGAAAACGCCCTTCCAGTAGCTCTGCGACGCGTAATTGGCATCCGTGCCGATATCGCGGTCGCCCAGCAGGACGAAATCGCCCTGAACGGGCGTGTATGTTTCCGCCATGTTCACACCTCCTCCGCCCGGGCGGCGACGCGGATGCGCGGATCCAGCACGCCGTACAGCAGGTCCACCGCCAGCATGATGCCGATATACAGGGCGGAATACAGGATGCCCAGCGCGAGCACATAGTTGTAGTCGATGCCCTCGCCGGCGATCGCGTCCACCATCAGCTTGCCGATGCCGTTGATGCCGTAGATCTTTTCGACCACCAGCGCGCCGGTCAGCAGGTCCACCACCAGCGGCGCCAGCACGGTCACGATCGGGATCAGCGCGTTGCGCAGCACGTGCCGCATCACCAGCCCCCGGCCGTACATGCCCTTGGATTCCGCCAGCCGGACATAATCGCTGTCAAATACCTCCACCATCTCGTTGCGGGTGAAGCGCGCGATGGTGGACATGGTGAACAGGCTCAGTGAGATGGACGGGATGACGGCTGAGAAGGTAAACCGCGTGGGGTCAAAGAAATAGGGGAAAAAACTGATCCGGAAGGAAAACGTGTACTGCAGGAAAATCAGGAACACGTAGGACGGCACGCAGACCCCCAGGATGGAAAAGACAGTGCAGAAGCCGTCCAGGAATTTCCCCTTGTTCAGCGCCGCCGTGATGCCCAGCAGCAGCCCCACCAGCGTGCCCAGCAGGATGGCCATGCCGCCGATGCGGAAGGAGTTGGAGATGCAGGTGCCCAGCACCGTCTTGATCGGCGCGCCGTTGTACAGGGAGGTCCCTTTCCCGAAATCCCCCTGGAGCACGCCGCCCATATACCGCACGAACTGGGCCAGGATCGGGTCGTCCAGGCCCATCTCCTGCCGCTTGAGCGCGATCTGCTCCGCGCTCATCCGCTCGGACGGGAAGGGATTGCCGGGCATGATGCGCACCAGCAGGAACAGCAGAAACGTGATGATCAGCAGCGTCATGACGGCCATGCCGACGCGCTTGAGTACGTACTTGAGCATATCGCGATCCTTTAAACAGATTCCCGGAACAGGATCAGAGCGGCCCGGAACCGCCGCCTTGGCAGCGTTTCCATGGGCCGCTCTGAATCCTGATTCGTTGAATTACTTGATGACGGCGTCCTTGTACACGCGGTTCAGCGCGACGGGATGGAAGTCAATCCCTTCCACGCCGGCGGTGATCAGGTTGGCGTTCGCCTTGGTGTACAGCGGAGCGATGACCGCCTCCTGCAGGACCAGGGCTTCGGCCTGGTACATGGCCGCCCAGCGGGCGTCATAGTCCGTGATGTAAGCGCCGGTGGTGCAGTCAGCGATCAGCTGATCGTATTCGGCGTTGGACCAGAAGCCGTAGTTGTTGGAGTTGTTGGTGACCCACATGCCCAGGTAGGTCATCGGGTCGGCGTAGTCGGGACCCCAGCGGGTCAGCGCCACGTCGTAGTTGTCGTTCTGCATCTTGTCCAGGCGCTCGGCCTTGGTCATGGGCTGCAGGTTGATGGTCAGGCCGGGCAGCGCGTCTTCGACGTCTTCCTTGATCGCCTGGGCGACCTTGGCGACCTCGTCACCCTCGTTGTTGCCGTAGATCATGGTGAAGGCGAATTCGCTGACGCCGAGCTCCGCCTTGGCGGCCTCGAAGTATTCGAGCGCCTTGTCAGGATCGTAGCCGATGAAGTCCGCGAACATCTCCTGGTCAGCGGAGAAATCCTCGCCGGTGGTGCTGCTGGCGGCAAACTGCGGCGGGACCGCCGTGTAGGTGGCCAGGGAGCCGTCCATGACGTAGTTGTCGACCAGGTTGTCGCGGTCGATGGCGTTGGTGATGGCCAGGCGCAGGTTCTTGTTGGCCAGCATGCCGCCCTGGGCATTCTTGTCCGTCTGGCTGAAGGAGAGATACCACATGTAGCCGGCGCCGGTGACCTTCAGGTTCTGGGACAGGGCGGCGTCCTTTTCAGCGGCGGCCACCTGGTTGCCGGAGATCATGCCCACGTCCAGCGCGTTGGTGCGGAAGGCAGTCAGGGCGTTGTCGGAGGAGCCGACGACCTGGTATTTGATG
>CACXEB010000281.1 GCA_902766515.1 uncultured Eubacteriales bacterium | reverse complement strand
GTCATCCTGAGCCGCGCAGCGAGCGAAGGATCCAATCAGCAGAAAAGAATACAGACATCGGAGGCATCCGCGAAAGCAGAAGGGGTTGATATAATCAGCCAACTGCCGCTATCCGACTGTCTTCAACTGCTGCAGAACAGATCCTTCACGATCCGCTGCGCGGATGTTCAGGATGACAGGCAGGCGTAGGCTTGTAGAACAAATTTGTGCTCTGAAAATCGTGAAAATACACAGAACGCCTGCAACTGCAACCTTTATGAACCCAACCCCCGCCTGGTCTCAATTCGACATTGTCGCAGCCAACACGATCGTGCTGGCTGTTCTGCATTGAATCGCGCACGCACCGCGGGCGCAAGCGCCTCGCGCACCGCGCACGAGATGCTTTTGGGACTGCACCGGCCTTCATCACCCACTGGGTGCAGCCGCCTCCGTCCCATCCTGAGCCGCGCAGCGGGCGAAGGATCTAATCAGCGGAAAAGAATACTCACAAAAAACCCGTGCATCACGCATCACTTACGAAGAAAGGAAACCATCATGAACGAACAGATTGAAAACATCACTGAACAGGCCGCGGAGGCGGCCGCTGCGGAACATGGCCTGGAAGAACGGTTGCGGGCGATCGAGGAGCGCGAGCGCGCGCTGGCGCTCAGGGAGCGGGAAATCCGCTTTCTTGCGGCGCTGCGGGAACGCGATCTGCCGGAATCCCTGATCCGCTGCCTGGACCTGAGCTCGGACGAGCGCGCGGCGGAAACGCTGGAGACCCTGGCCGCCGCTTTTGCGGAGGCGCTGGCCCTGCAGCTGCGGGAGCGCCTCGGCGCTGAGCCGCCGCTGGCTCCGGCCGCCGCGCCGGCAGACGGCATGGACGATGTCCGGGCCGCGATGGGCCTGGCCGTCCGCTGAATGATTGAACGAACCACTGAATTATAAATCGGAGGAAATGATTTATGGCGAACACCATCACGAGATTCAAGAAATACGTGCCCCTGCTGGATGAAGTCTACAAGCTGGCTTCCCTCACCAGCGTCCTGGACGGCCCCGCCGAAATGATGGGCGAAGGCGCGTCCGCTGACGAGATCGTCGTGCCGGTCATGTCCACCCAGGGCCTGGCCAACTACAACCGCGGCACCGGCTACAGCGCCGGCGACGTCACCCTGACCAACGAAACCTTCAAGTGCGAATACAACCGCGGCCGCCTCTTCACCGTGGATACGGTCGACAACATGGAGACCGCGGGCGTGGCCTTCGGCCGCCTGGCGGGCGAGTTCATCCGCACCCAGGTCGCCCCGGAAATCGACGCCTACCGCTTCTCCCAGTACGCGCTCAAGAACGGCATCGGCGCGGCGACGCCCGCCGACCTGACGACCGGCGCGGAAGTGGTCGCCGCCCTGCGGACCGCCGCCAGCGCCATGGACGACGCGGAAGTGCCGTTCACCGAGCGCTACCTGTTCATCACCCCCGCCCTCTACGGCATGGTCGAGGACATGGACACCACCGCCAGCCGCGCGGTGCTCGGCCGTTTCGAGCAGATCATCCGCGTGCCCCAGACCCGCTTCTACAACATGATCACCCTGAGCACCAACGGCTACACGAAGACCAGCTCCAGCGGCAGGAACCTGAACTTCCTGGTCATCCACAAGCCGGCCGTCATCCAGTACAACAAGCATGTGGCCCCGAAGGTCATCACCCCCGAACAGAACCAGACCGCGGACGCCTGGAAGTTCGGCTACCGCGTCTGCGGCATTGCCGACGTGTACGGCCAGAAGGTCAAGGGCATCTACAAGCACGAAGCCACCGCCTGATCCTGTGTATGGTTCAGACGCCGATCCGTGTGACGCGGGCGGTATCGAAGAAACGGAGGGAATCACGGAGTATGGAAGAAATGGCGGAGATCAGCGCGATGATCCCCGACCTGCGGGCCCTGCTGGGCCTGGAGGATGACGCGGAGGACGGCCTGCTGGCCGTCCTCCTGCGCCAGGCGGCGGCGACCGCGCTGACGGTGACGGGCAGGACGGTCCTGCCGGACGGGCTGCGTGGCGCGGTGCTGGACCTGGCCGTCCTGCGCTACAACCGGCGCGGGCTGGAAGGAGAGTCCGTGCGGGCGGAGGGCGGCGTGACCGCCCGGATGGACGCGCTGCCGGAGGATGTCCGCCGCGCGCTGCGGATGTATACGCTGGCGCGGCCGGGGGTGAACCGATGCGCGCCCGGATGACGCGCCGCCGGCAGTACGCCTGGTACCGGCCCACGGCGCGGGAGGTCCAGGGCGAGACCCTGCGGCGGCTGGTCCTCCGGGGCTGGATCAGCGGCGCGATGTATCCCCTGCCCGCCGCGGAACGGCAGACCGACCGGGGGATCGTGCCGGAGGCCGGGTTCATGCTGGTCTTCGGCGCGGATCCCGGCCTGCTGCCCGGGGACATCCTGCGGGACGGGGGCCGCGCGTACGAGGTCGCCATCCTGCGCCTGTATCCGGCGCACGCCGAAGCCGTCCTGGCGGAGCGGCTGACAAACGGAGAGGAGGCGCCCTATGACCGATGACACTGCCCGCGTGCTCGACGCGCTGCGGACCGCCCTGGGGCCGTCGGTCACCGTCCTGGTGGCCCGGCCCGAGGCCCCAGCGGCCTGCCCCTGTGTCCTGCTGCTGCCCGCCGCCCAGGCGCCGGCGCTGCAGGCCCGCGGCGAAGTCCTGCTGACGCACTGCGTCCAGCCCGTGCGGCTGGTCGCCCGCAGCGTGCTCCAGGCCGCCGCGCTGGCTGCCCAGGCTGCCGACGTCCTGACCGCCCTCGGCTACCACCTGACCGCCACGGCCGCCGAGCCCGCGCCGCCCCGCGGTCTCACGCTCCGGTTCGAAACCTGGATCCGGGACGGCACCGCGTACAGCCGGGCGCCCGGTACAGAGGCTGGTTAAACAAAAATGGCTCGGCAGTGATGCCGCCGGGGCGGAACGATGATGCCGGAACCCCTTGTCACATCGTCATTCTGATAAAATGCGACAAATTTATACACGGATGTGACAAATTTATACATGAAACTGGGGCCATTTTTTTATATAAAATACGAATTCTTTATTACTTCTTTATGACTTCCCGGAGGTAGATGTATGTTCAAACGCATTATCGTCACGGTCATGCTTGTCCTGCTCGCTGCGCTGGTGTCGGCGTCCGTGAGTTCGGCGGATCCTTTTACTCAACTGGTCCCCGGGCAGACATTCCATGTGTCATTACCCGATCAGGACACCGGGAAGTCTTTTACCAATTTCGAATTCACGCCTTCTCAAACAGCGGGTTATATCTGGTACTCCACCGGCAGTGTGGATACCTACGGCGAGATATACGACGACCAGTGGGATCAGCAAATCGCATGTGATGAGGACAGCGGTGGAGATGGGAATTTCAGACTCTCCCGCGTACTGAACGCAGGACAGACCTACTATTTCGGCACCCTTTCCCGGGGCGGCATCCCCGCCCAGTACGACGTCATCCTCATGGAAAACCCCGGCCTGGCCGGCGCCGAGGCGGATCAGATGATTCAGTATGTCGCAGCCGGAGCTTCTGCCACGCTCAACGTGAACGTCTTCGCGCCGTCCGGCACGCAGCTCACGTATGAATGGTATGAAGGCTGGGGTGACACATTATTAACAACCACCACTACGGGCAGTTATACGATTGCTCCGGTCAACCAGATGTCTGTCTTCCAGTGTGTTGTCTCGGATACGTTCGGCACCTCACTGACTGTCATGTTTTACGTCTGGATTGATGACCATTTCTATGTCAGCGTCCCCGGCGCAAAAAGAATAGAATGGGATGAGGGCTTCCCCTTCCAGCATGAAAAAAACATCGCGGTAGACAAAGACGCCCACCAGCCCGCCACGGTGGACCTGCAGGTTGAAGCAAGCTGCGATCCGGACGGCTTGCCGCTGCATTTTACCTGGGATCTCGTCGTGTTTGACGAAAATGGCGATATTTGCTATGAACAGAACAACCTCAGCAGCACACAGACCACACAGGGCACGGAAACGATCTCCACGCTCACGGCGGACACTGTCATACCGAACTGTGAAGGCCTGATCCGTTATTCCTGCTATGTGACCGATCAATACGAAAACAACAGCTGGAACGAGTTCTACATCCGGGATCGCACCGACAGCATGGTGGAAGGAAACTGCGGACCGGAGACCTGCTATTCCCTGACCTGGGGCGGCGTGCTGAACATCACCGGTACGGGCGAAGTGACAGACTGCGACTGGGGCGATCCGCAGAGCGTGAAGGAAGTTGTGATCTGGAGCGGCGTGACCAGCCTCCCGGACTTCGCCTTCCTCGACAGCCCGATGACCAGCATTGCCCTGCCGGACACCCTCACCGCGATTGGCAGGAACGCCTTCAGCGGTTGTACCGCGCTGACGAACGTCTTCTTCGAAGGCACCGCCGCGCAGTGGAATGCCATCACGATCGCGGACGGCAACGAGGCGCTGACCAATCAGCGCATCATCATCGACAGGGGCATGTGGGGCGACCTGAGCTGGAAGCTGGATACCGCCGGACTGCTGACCATTGACGGTTATGGCCAGATGTATATTCCGTCATCCAATGATGGGTGGCTTGCATACAAAACGGATATTGTGACTGTTGAAATTGCAGATGGAATTACCGGCATTGGTGACCGAGCTTTCTACAACTGCAGCGGCTTGACGAGCATCACCATTCCGAATAGCGTCACCAGCATTGGCTACTCTGCTTTCTACAACTGCAGCAGTCTGACGAGCATCACCATACCGGACAGCGTGACCATCATTAGCGACCGTGCTTTCTCTGGCTGCAGCAGTCTGATGAGCATTACCATCCCAGACAGCGTAACCCACATTGGTACCTCGGCTTTCCTGGGGTGCAGCAGCCTGATGGGCATTAATATACCAGACAGTGTAACCAGCATTGGCGGAAGTGTGTTCTCTCAATGCAGCAGCCTGACAAGCATCACGATCCCGGAGGGCGTCACCAACATTGGCTACGGTGCTTTCTCTGGCTGCAGCGGCCTGACGAGCATTAACATACCAGACAGTGTAACCAGCATTGGCAATAGTGCTTTCTCTGACTGCAGCAGCCTGGTGAGCATCATCATCCCGGATAGTGTGACAAGCATTGGCAAGGGTGCTTTCTCTGGCTGCACCAATCTGAGGAGCATCACCATCTCAGATAGCGTGATCAGCATTGGCGACTATGTTTTCTCTTACTGCAGCAACCTGACAAGTATTACCATTCCGGACAGTGTGACCAGCATTGGCAACAGTGCTTTTGAAAGCTGCAGCAGCCTGACGAGCATTACAATCCCAAATAGCGTGACCAGCATTGGCGACAGTGCTTTCTCTGACTGCAGCAGCCTGACGAGCATCATCATCCCAGACAGCGTCACCAGCATTGGCAACAATGCTTTTGGCAGGTGCACCAGTCTGACGAGCATCACCATCTCAGATAGCGTGGTCAGCATTGGCAACAATGCTTTTAACAACTGCACCAGCCTGACGAGCATCATCATCCCGGATAGTGTGACAAGCATTGGCGATGGTGCTTTCAGTCAATGCAGCAGCCTGGCGAGTATCACGATCTCGGAAGGCGTAACTAGTATTGGTGGCTGGGCTTTCTGGTATTGCAGCAGCCTGACGAACATCACGATCCCTGCGGGCGTGACCAGCATTGGTGACAGTGCTTTCTCTGGCTGCAACGGCCTGACGAACATCACGATCCCTGCGGGCGTGACCAGCATTGGTGACAGTGTTTTCTCTGGCTGCAGCGGCCTGACGAACATCACAATCCCTGCGGGCGTGACCAGTATCGGCGACGATGCATTCGGAAACTGCCAAAGCTTGACAAGCATCAGCATCCCGGACAGCGTCATCAGCATTGGCAGCGGGGCTTTCTCCTGCTGCAGCAATTTGATGAGCATCACCATCCCAGATAGTGTTAACAGCATTGGCAATTATGCATTTGAATATTCAGGAATTAGTAGAATTTTCATCCTTGGCGACGGAATCACCTTTGGTACAGACTTATTCACGGATCAGGAACCTACAGTCTATTGCTACGAATACACCGACGCGGATTCCTGGGCCACGGACAACGGATACACAGTCATCTATCTGGATAACTACGATCCGGACAGTGAGCGGACCGTGACCCTCTCCGAGACGGTTCTCCGTCTCCCGCTGGGGGAAACCCGCGCCGTCGACGCGACCGTATTCCCGGACTATGACCAACCGGTCCTGACCTGGACCAGCAGCGACACAAACGTCGTCAGCGTTAACGACGGCCTGATTGAAGCGGTCGGCGCCGGTACGGCGTCGGTCACGGTGACCGTGGGACCGGTATCCGCCGGGATCGATGTGACTGTCTTTGTTCCGGCCACCGGCATTTCGTTCGCCGAACCGGAGCTTTGGACCGTTGCCAAGGAAGCCCTCAGCCTCAGCCCTGTGCTGACACCGGACGGCGCGGACGCCATGATCACCTGGAGCACTTCAGACACCAGCATCGCCATCATCGATGAAACGGGTGCCGTCACCTCCAAGAAGCCCGGCGACGTGACCGTTACGGCGACGACGGACACCGGCCTGAGCTGCGACATGCTGCTCCATGTGTGCTACCCCGTCACCGCGATCGCCTTCGAAAACGATACCATCGCCATCCGGGCCACGAAAACCGTGCAGCTGACCGCCAATGTCACCATGCGCACCCAGAGCTGCGTCAACCGGCTGATCACATTCACCAGCAGTGATGAAACCGTCGTGACCGTGGACGCGTCCGGACTCCTGAAGGCAATTGGCGTGGGCCAGGCGACCATCACCGCGACCGCGGCCAGCGGCGTGACCGCCACCTGCTCCGTCACCGTCACGGCAGCGAATCGTTTGGTCATTCCTGCCGGTACCACGACGATCGAAAGCGAAGCCTTCGCGAACCTGCCTTTCGTGGATATCGTCGAAATGAGCAACCACGTGACCAGCATCGCGGATGACGCCTTCAGCGGCAGCGACATCACCATTTCCGCCCCCTCCGGCAGCTATGCAGAAACATGGGCTCTTGCGCATGGCGTGCCATTTATAGTACAATAATCCCAGCGCGGAACCCTGCGCGCCGCCGGAACCCCGGCGGCATTTCAGTACCCTTTGTCCATTGGCGTGACACCGTTTCGCCACAAGATTTTTGATGCAATTGCCAGATGATTGTGCTAAAATAGGACGATTCCAGACTGGTAAGGAGAGATGACGGATGAAAAAGTATGTATGGTTGCTTGCGGTCGCGCTGATGCTGGCCGGCTGTACTGTCGCGTACGCCGCGACCAGCGGCTCCTGCGGTGCCAGCGGTGCCAGCGTGACATGGTCCATCGACGCGAATGGCGTCCTGACCATCACCGGTACAGGGGCCATGAAGGATTATTCAACCGATGGGCCATGGACCGAGTCAAGTGTGAAACAGGTCGTCATTGGCGCGGGCGTCACTTCGATCGGCAACTACGCGTTCAAAGGCTGCGTAAACATGACCGCGGTAACCATCGGATCCGATGTGACCAAGATCGGCAAATATGCATTCAATGGGTGTACCTCACTGACATCAATCGTCCTGCCGGAAGGTCTTTCGTCGCTTGGCACCTACACCTTTTATGGCTGCACGGGTCTGACGGAAGTGAATATTCCTGATGCGATCACGGAAATCGGCACCTATACATTTTATAACTGTTCTTCATTGACAGGCATTGATATTCCTTCAGGCGTCACGTCAATTGGCTCCTACGCCTTTCAGGGCTGCAGCAATCTTGCCGGCGTTATCCTTCCGGAGGGACTGACGTCAATCGGCTCCTACGCCTTTCAGAGCTGCAGCAATCTTGCCAACGTTATTCTTCCGGAGGGACTGACGTCTCTTGGTTCGTACGCGTTCAAAGGCTGCGCTGCCCTGACTGAAATGACGATCCCCGGGGGCGTGCAAAATGCAGAGTCAGGTCTGTTCTATCAGTGCACCGGCCTGGGTACCGTGACTTTCGGAGAAGGAATCATGGCGATCAAAGCCAGCGCCATGTCCGGCTGTTCTTCCCTGACTACGGTCCATCTCCCGGAAACGCTGACATCCATCGCCAGCAGCGTATTCAACAACTGCACCAGTCTGAGTCGGGTCACTTACGCATCGACCAGCAGCGATTGGAAAAAGGTCAGCATCACTACTACAAGCAACACCTATTTTACCAAACTGACCCCTGAATACCTGCTGATTTCCCGCGGCATGATCAAGGATACCCAGGTTGAATACAAATACGGCAAAAACGGGGTAGTGACATTCGTAGGAACGGGCACCATTGTCTATCCGTATTCGTATGTGATGGACGTCGCGCCCTGGGCAAATGCGACATCCGCTGTGATTGGGGAAGGCATTACCGGGCTCGGCGCAAACATTTTCTATCACAATACCTACCTGAACAACGTCACTTTCCTTGGCAGCGTGACCAGCATCGGTACAAACGCGTTCAGGAACTGCGCTTACCTGAGAAACATCACGCTCCCCGAAGGACTGACGACGATCGCCGCCAATGCTTTCCAGGGAGCGACCATCCAGCAGCTGACCCTGCCGGATTCCATGACCACAATCGGCTCAAACGCGTTTTCCAGCGCCACCATCCAGCAGCTGAACCTGCCGTCCACCCTGACGGCGATCAGCGAAAATGCCTTCAGCGGCGCGACGCTGCCCAGCCTTACGCTGCCGGAATCACTGACCGCCATCGGTGATTATGCCTTTGCGAACGCCCACATCAGTGAAATCATCCTGCCCGATACGCTGACATCTGTCGGACAATATGCTTTCAAGGGTTCGGACGTTGCCGAACTGACTTTCCCCGCTTCCCTGACCGTCCTCGGCCCCTACGCGCTGGCGGAGTCCTCGGTGGCTTCCGTCCATCTTCCGGACACGCTGACGGAGCTCGGCGAATTCTGCTTTGAAAAAGATACCGCACTGACGGAACTGATCCTGCCGGATTCCCTGAGAACCATCCAGCAGAATATCATCAAGGGATGCACCTCCCTGACCTCCCTGACTGTCCCGGGCCAGGTGACCTCCATCGCGTGGAGTGCCTTTGCGAGCAGCGGACTGGTCAGCGCGGTGTTGGAAGAAGGCATCCAGGAGCTGCCTGTCGGCATGTTCTCTTCCGCCGAATCCTTGGAATCCGTCACGATCCCTTCGACGGTGACGGCGATCGGGGGCTCCGCATTTTACGGCTGTTATAATCTGCTCAGCCTGACGATCCCGGGCAACGTGACCAGCATTCCTGACGGCATGTGCATTAGCTGCTACCGTCTGACAACGGTGAACCTGCCATACTCCGTCACTTCCGTTGGATCGCGCGCCTTCGAGTTCTGCTTTGCCCTGTCGGACATCAGCATTCCCAATGTCACGTCGATCGGGGCCAACGCCTTTAACAACTGCCAGGCGCTGACCTGGATCAGCCTGAATGAGCAGATCACGGAAATTCCCAATGAAGCCTTCAAGCAATGCTACGGCCTGACCCATGTGGACATACCGGCAAGCTGCACCCGGATCGGCACGAACGCGTTCTACCAGTGTACGCACCTGCAAAGCGTCAGCATTCCCGAAACAATCGCGTCGATTGACGATAACGCGTTTGACGAGTGCTCCGCCCTGACAGACGTATACTACGGCGGCTGTGTCCAGACCTGGCCCAACGTGAATGTTTCGGCTGCCGGCAATCAGCCGTTTACGGACGCAGCACTTCATTATGCCTATGAAACGGGCAGCTGCGGCGATGACCTGACCTGGACGCTGACAACGGACATGCGGTACCTGACCATTTCCGGTACCGGGAACATGCCTGATTATTCCATGGAGAATCCCGCGCCTTGGGGGACAAACGTCACGCGGATCTTTGTCGAGGAGGGCGTGACGGGGATCGGCGCGTATGCGCTGTATGGCAGCGAAATCTGGGAGGCCAGCCTGCCTTCCACGCTGACGGCGATCGGACAGAGCGCATTCCGGAACAGTCAGCTCCAGACGATTGTACTGCCTGAGGGCGTCACAGCTGTCGCGGCCGGCACCTTCGCAGGCTGTACTTCCCTGACCAACGTTTCCTTCCCTACGTCGCTGACCATGATTGGTGACAATGCGTTCAACGGCTGTACAAACCTGGCGACTGCCTATTATGCCGGAAGCGTGAGCAAATGGCAGACACACGTCAGCGTCAGCGATACCGGCAACAGCGCGCTGGCCGCGGCTGCATTTACCTACGGTATGTCCGGCGCATACGGGGACAGCGTTTTCTGGGAGCTCAGCGATGAGGGTGTCCTGAGCATCACGGGCACAGGCGCGATTCCCGGCGGTTTCAGTGCCCCATGGCGGAATAAGAATTATACCCGTGCGACGATCGGCGAGGGCATTACCGGGATCGGTCAGGCTGCTTTCTTCGCTGGTAAACTGCTTGAAGAAATTTCTTTGCCCACCACGCTCACCCAGATCGGATCGGATGCTTTCAACGGATGCAGCAACCTGACCGGAATCACGTTCCCGGATGGTCTGGTATCCATTGGGGGCGCAGCATTCAGAGGCTGCAGTTCGCTTTCCGATATATATATTCCGGACAGCGTCACAGAGTTTGGCGGCAGTGTATTCATCAATTGCACCGGACTGACATCAGTGCGGCTGCCGGATACGATTACCGTTCTGCAGCAGGGTATATTCCAGGGCTGTACACAGCTGGCGTCGGTCAGCCTGCCCGCATATCTGACACAAATCGGATTCAATACATTCAATGGCTGCACCGCCCTGACGGCCATAGACCTTCCGCCGACGCTGCAGGTCATCAGCGACTGCGCGTTCCTGAACTGCACCGGCCTGACAGAAATCGCGCTTCCCGCGGCACTGACCCGCATCGGGAGCCGTGCGTTTGAAAACTCCCTTGCCAATCAAACCGAAGTGGTGATTCCGGATGGCGTGACCTACATCGGCACCAAAGCGTTTTACGGACTGGGTCAGCTGGTGCGCGCGAAGATCCCGGACGGCGTCACAACGGTCGGCGAGCAGGCATTCGCAGCATGCAGCAGCAACCTGGTGATTTATTGCGGAGCGAAAACCGCCGCGTATGATTACGCAAAAAATGCGCGCATCGCGTATAAGTGCGATCACGGTCCCTGCGGATCCAGCATGACCGGATCCAACCTGACATGGACACTGTCCGATGATGGCGTACTGACCATCAGCGGAACGGGCGCCATGGCGAACTATGAATCATACGATTATGAAGCAGACTGGGGAAAGGACATTACCGCGGTCATCATCAACGAAGGCGTGACCACCATCGGTTATGACGCTTTCTACGGCTGCACGAAAATGACCAGTGTATTACTGCCGGGTACCCTGACCAGCATCGGTGTGATGGCTTTCTACAACAGCGGAATCAGCGGTACGCTGACGCTGCCCGCTTCCTTGACGGATATCGGCATGTTTGCGTTCCATAATTGCAGCCAGCTACAGGGAGTGGTATTTACAGAAAGTTCACACTCTGTCACAGTAGGTGATCATGCATTTGAATACTGCTCCAATCTGAAACGTGTTGTCCTTTCATCCAACATGGCAATACGCAGCGGCGCTTTCAGTTCGAACGGCATTGAAACGGTTGTCATACCGGATAACAGCACCATCACATTCGGAACCGGTGCGTTCGAAAGCAATCATATTGCGAGTTTTACGGTTCCGGCGGGTTGTACAGCCATTCCGGAGGACTTCCTGTATGGCAATCCGCTGACTTCACTCACCCTCCCGGAGGGACTTCAGTCCATCGGCGGCTATGCGTTTCTTGACTGCGAGTTGACGCGCGTGAAAATTCCGGCGTCAGTCACGGACATCGGCAGCAATGCCTTCGATTCCGGGACCGGGCTGGCGATTTTCGGCGTAACGGGCTCGGCGGCCCAGACATTCGCAAGCAGCAACTCAAATACCTTTGTCGCCTGTAAGGGAATGTGCGGCACCCGGATCAACTGGACCCTGGATGTGGACGGCACGCTGACTGTCAGCGGCACCGGTGCGGTGACCTCATCGCCCTGGTCCAAAGCGTATGTGAAGAAAGCCGTCATAGAAAACGGCATCACATCGCTTCCCGCCTCCGCTTTCAGCAGCTGTACCGCGCTGACGGAAATCACGCTGCCGGACGGCCTTGCATCGATCCCGAATTCCGCCTTCTCCGGGTGTTCTTCGCTGCGGAGCATTGAACTGCCGGCGGAGGTAACCAGTATCGGAGATTACGCATTCAGTGGCTGCAGCGCGCTGACCGGCATCACGCTGCCGGACGGTGTTACCAGCATCGGCGATTCCGCGTTCAGCAAGTGCACCCGTCTGACCGGGATCACCCTCCCCGCCGGACTGACCACTTTCGGAAACTACGTTTTCAGTCAGTGTACTTCACTGACGGAGTTTGCCTGGCCCGCAAGCGCCACCGTGATCCCCCAGAGCACATTCAGTGCCTGCACCGCGCTTCGGACGGTCACACTGCCTGAGAATCTGACCGGTATCGGCAACAGCGCGTTTGCTGAGTGCTCCGCGCTGACCGGCATCCGCATTCCGGACGCTGTTTCAAGTATCGGCAGTTATGCCTTCTATCAGTGCACGCAGCTCAGCGATGTACAGCTTGGCTCCGGCATCAGAAGCATCGGCAGCTTTGCCTTCAAAGACTGCTCGTCCCTGAAGACGATCGCGCTGCCGGAGGGCATCCGAAGCATCAATGTGGAAACATTCAGCGAATGCGCGCTGAACAAGCTGGTGCTTCCGGCTTCCCTGAACACCATCGTATTCGTTGATGATGACTATACGTTTACCGGAAATATTTCAGACCTGAACAGCGCATCCCCGTGCACGACACTCCCGGGCACTGTCTATTGCTACGCCGGGACGGTAGGCTATGCGTACGCGCAGTGGGCAAATTCGGTCTGGGGTCGGCCTTACCAGCTGATGGGCGGCACCTGCGGCGAGGACCTGCGCTGGACGGTCGACTACAGCGACATGACGGTCACCATCAGCGGAACGGGCGCCATGAACGACTATACGTCCAGCACGATCCCGTGGGGAAAGAACGTGACAGGCGTTGTTGTGGAAAGCGGCGTCACTTCCATCGGTGCGTACGCCTTCTACCAATGCACAAAGCTGACCAATGTGACCCTGTCGGATACCGTCACCGGCATCGGCAATTACGCGTTCTTCGGCGACAGCCAGCTGAACCGGCTCGACCTCGCGGACTGTGAGACGATCGGCGGGTATGCCTTTGGCAACTGCACCGGACTGACGGAAGTCGAACTGCCTGAAGCGCTGGACGCCATTGGCAATTACGCATTCTATGGCTGCACAGGCGTGTCAGAACTGTATGTGCCCGCCGGTGTCACCGGCCTTGGTACGGAGTTCATCCAGAAGGCGGCGGTCATTGTATCCGCTTATGACGCGCCGGTGCGGACCTGGGCGGTGGATAACGGCTACACCTGGCGGCATGACCAGCATACCGAAGGCGTGCTGGAAGCGGTCGAACCGACCTGTGAAAGCGTTGGATGGACGGCCGGCGTCGGATGCGTGATCTGCGGCGAAGTGATCGAAGCGCAGGAGGAGATTCCTGCCCTGGGACACGAATGGGGTGAAGCCGCCTATACCTGGGCGGATGATTACGCCACTGTGACAGCTGTTTGCAGCTGCCTGCGGGACGAAACGCATACGTTGACGGAAACCGTCGCGGCCACCGGTGAAGTCATCCAGGAAGCGACCTGTGAGGCCCCCGGCGCGCATATCTATACCAGCGAAGCGTTTGAAAATGAAGCGTTTGCCATCCAGACCGCCACGGCAAATGATATTGCGCCGGCAGGCCATGACTGGGATGTGCCGGAATATACGTGGTCTGATGACAACAGCACTGTCACCGCGACCCATGTCTGCCTGCGTGATCATACGCACATCGAAAGCGAAACCGTCCCCGCGACGGCAAGCATCACGAAAGCGGCGGCCTGTACGGAGAATGGCGAAACCACCTACACCGGCGCGGCGTATGAGAATGAAGCGTTTGCGGTCCAGACGAAGGTCGAAGCGGACATCCCCGCGCTGGGCCATGAATGGAACGCGCCGACATACGCATGGGCGGAGGACAACGCCACGCTGACCGCCACCCGCACCTGCGCGCATGACGAAAGCCATGTGGAGACCGAGACGGTCGCTGTGACCGCGGAGGTCACCCTTGAACCGGACTGCGAAACGGCCGGCGAGCATACCTATACCAGCGCCGCGTTCGAAAACGGAGCCTTTGCCGCCCAGGCAAAAACTGCAGCAGATATCCCGGCGACCGGCCATACACCGTACGTATCACTGGAAGCGCTTGCGCCGACCTGCCTGGAAGAGGGGCGCACGGAAGAGATCTCCTGTGAGGTCTGCGGGGCCGCAATCCAGGAAGCTGAACCCATTCCGGCGCTCGGCCATACGCCGTACGTATCGCTGGAGGCGCTTGCGCCGACCTGCCTGGAAGAAGGGCGCACGGAAGAGATCTCCTGCGAGGTCTGCGGCGAAGTCCTGACAGCGTCCGATCCGGTCATGGCGCTAGGCCATCTTTGGGGCGAAACGGTCTATACCTGGGCCGATGATCACGCCGCCGTCACCGCCGCCCGCGTCTGCGGCCACGACAGCAGCCACGTGCAGACGGAGACCGTCCCCGTGACCGGGACCGTCACCCTGGAAGCGACCTGCACCGAAGCCGGAGAAACCACCTACACCAGCGACGCCTTTAATAATGAAGCGTTTGCGGTACAATCAATGACGCTGGCCGATATTCCCGCGGCGGGACACACCCCGGCAATCACCCCCGCTGTCGCGCCGACGGACAGGGAACCGGGCCTGACGGAAGGTCAGCACTGCGCTGTCTGCGGTGTCATCCTGGCCGAGCAGCAGGTTGTGCCCGCGCTGTGGACCTATTCTGATGATGGGCTGACGGTGACCGGGTACAACGGCACCGCCACCGAAGTGACGATCCCTGCCGGGGTGACCACGCTGTCGAATACGCTGTTCAAGAACAATACCTCGATTGCTGTCGTCCATGTGCCGGATGAAGTCACAAAGGTGGGCACGCAGACCTTCTATGGCGCGACAGGCCTGACGGAGGTATGGCTGCCCGACCAGCTCGACGGGACCGGCGCACAGACCTTCCGCGATACGACCGCCATCCTGTATGCGACCACCGGCAGCCAGACGGCGAAAGCGCTTTCCGTCAGAGGCCTGAGTTTTACGGACGGCGCCTGGACGCTGCAGTACAAGGTTGCCAGCGCGACCGCACAGCCGACGCAGGCATACCTCATCAAATGGCGGGGCGATGATACTGAGCTGGTTCTCCCGGATACCATTTCCGGGGCGCCCCTCGCGGAAATCCGCAGCAAGGCATTTGAAAACCACACGGAACTGACGCGGATCAGCATCCCGTCTTCTGTCACGACCATCGCGTCCGACGCGTTTGACGGCTGCTCCGGCGATCTTGTGATCGCGTCCGCCCACGACGCCTATGCCCGCACCTGGGCGGCGAACAACGCATTCACCTGGGCGCACAACGAGCATACCCTGGTGCCGCTTCCCGGACAGCCTGCCACCTGCACCGAGCCCGGCCAGACCGACGGCGTATGGTGCGAACAGTGCGGTGAAATCCTGGAGCAGCCAACGGACATCCCGGCCCTGGGCCATGAGTGGGGTGCGCCTGAATACAACTGGTCGGACGACAACCTGACTGTGACCGCGGTCCGCGTCTGCGCGCATGACGAAACCCATGTCGAAAGCGAGATCGTGAACGTGAACGCCGAGGTCACCAGGGCCGCGACCTGCGAGAGCGTCGGTGAGACCACCTACACGACCACCGTCTTCGAGAACGCCGCGTTCGAAGTCCAGACGAAGACCGAGGCGAACATCCCGGCCCTGGGCCATGCGTGGGGCGATCCCGAATACACATGGTCGGATGACAAGCTGACCGTGACCGCAGCCCGCGTCTGCGCGCACGACACGGCTCATGTGGAGACGGAGACCGTCCGCACGACCCTGACCGTGACGCTGTCCCCCACACAGAACGCAGAAGGCGGATACCGCCTGGACAGCGGCAGCTTCAGCAACGTCGCGTTCGAAGTCCAGGCCGAGGATGGCACCATTCCCGCGCTGGGCACTATGAACATCCTGCGCCTGCCCGCGTTCATGACAGAAATCGAAGCGGAAGCCTTCGCGAATACCGCCTGCGAAGCGGTGATCATTCCGGAAACCTGCACGGCCATCGGCGCGAAAGCGTTTGCCAATTGCCGGAGCCTCCGCTATGTGCTCGTCTCCTCCGCTGCCACGGCGATTGCCGCCGACGCCTTTGAAGGCTGCGGTTTCGTGATCGTCGACCGGCCGTGATCTGAAAGTATAACTGCTGTGATGCGGCAGGTTTCCTGCCGCATCACAGGCGGAAACAAGATCAACAGATCCTTGCGTACGGCGTGCTATTTGTTGTATAATACCCCTAACGCGGAACCCTGCGCCGCCGGAATTCCCGGCGGCGTTTCGGTACAATCGCCGCTCTGTCCATCATCACAACATATCCGGAACGGCACCTGACGCACCACGGCGCTTCTCAGCATCATTGCCCATATTGAACAAGTGATTTTGAAGGAGGATCCACCATGCGCAGAATCATCAGCTGCCTGCTCGCCCTGTGCCTGCTGGCCGGCAGTACGGCCGCGCTTGCCCAGACCAATGCCGAAATGTATGAAAACGCGATCGGCCTGCTGAAGGATCGGCAGTATGCCGAGGCGGCGGCGGCGTTTACCGCGCTTGGCGGCTACAGCGACGCTGCGCGGTACGCCATGTACTGCAACGCGATCGCCGCCGGGGAGGCGGGCCTCTACAGCGCGGCGGTCGACAACCTGAAAAGCCTCAGCGGCTTCCTGGACAGCGGCATCCTGGCCGTATACTATGCCGGCCTCAGCTGGGAAGCGGCGGAGAATTACGAGCGCGCCATGGAGGTCATGGGTGGCATCACCCTCTACCGCGACGTGCTCACGCGGATGGCGGGCTACCCGGCGCTGATCAATGCCCGCGATTACCGGAAAGCGGACGAAAACGAGCAGGCGGGCCTCCTGGAAGCGGCCCTGTCCGGCTTCCAGGCGCTGGGCGCCTATCGTGACAGCGCCGACCGCGCTGCTGCCGTGCAGGAAAAGATCCATGCCCGGGATTACGCGGCCGCCGATGAAGCGGAACAGCAGAACGAGCTGGAGAAAGCGCTTGAAGGCTTCACCGCCCTGGGCGATTACCAGGACAGCGCCGATCGCGCTGCCGCCGTGCGGGACAAGATCGCCGCGCGTGACGAAGCGGCTGCCGAGCAGGCCCGCGCCGACGCCTACGATGCCGCTGACCAGGCGGAAAAGGATGAGGATTATGCGGCCGCCTACGCCGGCTTCACCGCCCTGGGCGACTACCGGGACAGCGCGGAGCGGGCCGCCGCCGTGCAGGACAAGGGCAACTACGCGCAGGCGCTTCAATACGCCATGAACGGCAGGTTCAAGGAGGCTTATCAGCTGTTCGCTTCCCTGGGCGATTACCAGGACAGCGCCGATAAGGCCTACGCGCTCGGCGTGACGGCGTTCGCGGACGTATCCGACCGCAAGAACGGCATCGCCGCCTTCCAGTTCCACGGCCTGTGGGGCCTGATCAATATCAACATCAACGCCGCCGTGTCCCCCTACTGGGACGAGATCGGGCAGTTCAACAGCTTCGGCCTGGCCCGCGTCAAAAAGGGTTCCCTGTACGGCTATATCAACACCGCCGGCGAAGTGGTTGTCCCCTGTGAATGGTATGCCGTCAGCGGCTTCAACGATGACGGCATGTGCACAGTCACAAAACAGGAAACAAAGACCACTGGCTCCGGTTATTTTGCCACAACATATTACTACTATTACTTTGGTCTTTACGATTGTACCGGCAATGTCATTACGCCTGCCGCCTGGCGCTCCTTGGGCGATTCCGTCAACTATTCCTCAGGCAACAGTTCCTGGGGGACCAGTCGATCCTTTTATGGTCCAAGTATAAGTATTCCTGTCTTCAGCGACGGCAAAACCAAGGTTCAGGATCCGGACGGAAAATATGGATTTATCGATATTAACGGACAGCAGGTCGGCGAAGTACGCTGGGACAGCATCCGCGATTATTCGGAAAACCTGGCGGTCGTTGTCGAAAACAAAAAGTCCGGCTTTATTGACCAGGACGGACAGGTCGTGATCCAGCCCCAGTACGCGGACGCCCTGCCCTTCTCCGAAGGCCTTGCGGGTGTGAAGACCGACGATGGATTCTGGCAGTTCATCGACCGGGACAACAGCGTGATCATCCAGCCGCTTTATACCCAGGTGAACGCCTTTGCCAACGGCACTGCCGATGTCTTCCGCGCGGGTACCGGCTGGCAGGTGATCGACCGGACCGGCCGCCTCGTATACTTCATCTCCGCTGAAACCAGGGCCGCCTACGCGGCAGCCGAAGCGCTCCTTGCCGATGGCCGTTACATGGAAGCCTACGATGCCTACGCCGCGCTGAATGGCTATGCGGACGCTGATGAAAAGATGCAGACCGCGCTCCGTCTGCAGGCCGAAGCGGACTATGCCGCCGCGGTGGCACTGCGCGATGCCGGGCAGTACGATGAAGCCCGGGCAGCTTTCGCCGCGCTGGGCGACTTTGAAGACGCCGCGAGCCAGATCCTTGCCACATGGTACGCGGAAGGGATCGCCAGACGTGAAGCGCAG